>NZ_JBFUHJ010000522.1:0-3647 GCF_056402455.1 Paenibacillus sp. P4_A7
GCACTGGGCCAGACGGTAACTTCATTCACTGGCGACGAGAGCGGCAAGGTTACAACAGTCATGACCACTGCTGGACAATATGAAACAGATATGGTCGTCCTATGTATCGGCTTCCGTCCAAATACAGATCTTCTTAAAGGGAAGGTAGATATGCTGCCAAATGGCGCCATCATCGTCGACGATTATATGCGTACGAGCGATCCTGATATTTTCGCAGCAGGAGACAGTTGTGCTGTCCGTTACAATCCGACAGGCGAACTTGCCTACATCCCTCTAGCTACAAATGCAGTACGTATGGGAAATCTCGTTGCGAAAAACCTGATAACGCCAACTACTAAATATTTAGGCACACAGGGTACATCGGCCATTAAAATTTACGACTTTAACATCGCATCAACAGKGATGACAGAAACAGCTGCTCTTGCTGTAGGTATGAATGTGAAAAAAGTCACAATCTTTGATAATGATCGCCCAGAGTTTATGCCAACCTATGAGCCTGTAACATTAAAGGTTGTTTACGAAGCGGAAACAAGACGGATTCTCGGAGCGCAACTGTTTTCCAAGGTCAATCTGACCCAGTCGATTAATACACTTTCTGTTTGTATCCAAAACCGTATGACAATGGATGAGCTCAGCTATGTCGACTTCTTCTTCCAGCCTCATTACAATAAACCATGGAATTTTCTTAACCAAGCTGGTTTACAAGCTTTTTGACAATACCCTTAGACAGCATCTAAGAATCAAACACGCATAATAAAAATCCGCAGATGGACCTTTTGGGATCCACATGCGGATTTTTTTGTTTTATCACTTTACTTTTAAGGGGTTAATACAGGCGATTTACGGTTGTGCGTACCTTGCTCATAAGCGTAACTAAGTTTGATAAGTGTTGCTTCTTCAAAAGAGCGACCTAGAAATTCGATTCCTGCAGGCATGCCTTCTGCTGTGAATCCTGCTGGAACCGTAATGGCAGGAAATCCTGAGTAAGGGCTCAACCTGTTATTGCTTCCTGCTTTCGCATTTTCTCCAACGAGAGAAGCTGTCTGCGAGGTAGATGGATACACGATCGCATCCAGATTGTTATCTGCCATTACTTTTAGTAAAGATTCGCGTGTTACTTTGGTTCTTAACAAAACGATGTCTTTATATTGCGGCGTATCAAGTGTTGTAAGAGCATCGCGTGCTATCAAGGATTTTTCTTGAGACTTGTCGAAAAGTCCTGAAGCAATAATGTCAGTTAAAGTCTTATAGGGAGCATTCGGACCAAGATCCGCTAAATAGTCGTTGAATTGAAACTTAAATTCGTAGCTGCTTAGACTCGGGTATTTCATAATTTCGGTCAGATTCGGTATTTTGATATCAACCGTTTCTGCACCAAGTGTCTTTAGGTCTGACACCGCCTTTTTGATTAGATCGTTAACAGGCTTATCTTCAGCAGTTGTACCGAACAACTCGGTAGCCACTCCGATGTGGGCCCCTTTTAGACCGTTAATATCTAGGGAGTCCGTATAGCTAATAGGAATTTTACCTACGCCGTATGCGGTAGAGACATCATCCGGGTCATATCCTACGGTTGCATCCAGCAAGATGGCAGCATCAGTTACCGTACGAGCCATTGGACCGCCAACATCTTGAGTTAACGCTAGTGGAATAATACCATCGCGACTTGATAAGCCTATTGTAGGGCGAATGCCCACAAGGCTGTTATAAGACGAAGGAATTCGAATAGATCCGCCCGTATCTGTTCCGAGGCCTGCTAGTGCAAAATTGGCTGCAATGGATGCTCCCGTTCCACCGCTAGATCCACCTGGATTATGAGCTAGTCCGTAAGGATTCAACGTTTGTCCGCCAAGTGAGCTTTGCGTTGTCGTACCGAATGCAAACTCATGAAGGTTTGACTTAGCTAAAATAATTGCACCTGCCACCTTCAGTTTAGCGATCTGATCAGCATCTTCTAAAGGAATAGAGTCCTTGAGGCAAAGACAACCGGCAGTTGTGGGCATATCATCCGTATCGTAGTTGTCTTTGACGATAATCGGAATACCGTGCAATGATCCTCTTGATCCTTTTTGAATACGTTCCTTGTCTAATTCTTCAGCTATTTGCAGTGCCTTAGGATTAACGGTCAATATGGCATTCAGTTTAATACCTTGATCATCATATTTCTCAATACGATCCAGGTAAAGCTGAACCAACTCTTTAGAAGTCAGCTTGCCACGATCGATGGCATGTTGAATATCCGAAATTGTTGTTTCAACTACATCGAATGGTTTCAAGAAATCATATACGCGATATGCAATAGCATAGGCTTGACCGTGTGTCACAACTCCTTTTGGAGCAAACCTAGTGCTATCCACTCCGTTCATTAGCAATGCTTTCATGACTGAGCCTACAGTTGATGAAAGAGTTGTGTTATCTGGAATATCCTTGAACGGTTCAGGAGCATCTGCTAGTTTAAGAGAATCATCAAGAAGAACGGCTACTTCCTCGCGAGTAATAGTAGCTGCTGCTTTCATGTCAGTGAGAGAATTTTTACCTGCTAGTGCAACTGATTGATGGAGAAGGTTGATAAACTCCATCGAAGTGACGGGTTTATTAGCGTCAATGCTTGAATCTCCCAATTTTAGTGAAATCGCCTTAATAGCATCTCCCTGATAAGTAGATTTGGAAGCAGGTGCTGCATTTGCCGTGAGAGGTACAGTTAGTAGTAAGCCGCTGATCATTACTACTGCGGTTTGTTTCTTCCAAGATATCCAGTTCAGCATGACTCATTCTCCTCTTCCATTCATGTTATGTAATATAACATCATGTTAAGGTCTGTGTATTTAATTGGCAAATGAACAAATACCCTTAAAAACCGCTTACATCCTATTTTTTCTTCATAATACTCTTTAAAACTATTAATATGTAGGTTTATGAATTAGATCCTATATCTATCTCTTTAAAGATAAAACTCTATAATTCATCAATTAACGAACACAAACATAACACTTAATGTCACAAAAATATATTTTGAGGATGCCCAACATAAAATGTGCATATATCTACCATATTAAAACCAATAACAGGATACTCCGCTTACATCTAATTTGAGCATTTCATAGTAAATACCCATAGATCATTAGACCAATAGACATTTTCTAAAGAAGAATAAGCACAAAAAAACTAGCCCCCTCATAAAGACAAGGACTAGTTTTTGATATTCTATTATTTTGCTCGCCTAGGTTGCAATATGCTGGATTTCCTCTATTCGCACCATCATCTCCCCCGAAGGGGTAATAACGGATAGAACCTGCCCCTTAGCTGCCATCAGCATCTGTTTCCCGACTGGCGATAGGAAGGAGATTAAATTCTCATCTGGATCAGCATCATTAGGCAGTACAATAGTAAGGGTATCTATAAATTGATGCTCTAAATAATTGACTGTAATGCTACTGCCAATAAACACACTAGCGTGCATTTCATCATCTGTTGCGTTAAGCAGCTTCTCAATATATTTGGTATACGTGGAAAGAAAGTGGTCCATTTCCGAACGCTCTTTTTCTTGTCTAGTAAAATAGGTATCGAGAAACCGACTCTTATCGTCATCTAATAGGACGATCTGCTGCACCAGCTGCTCTCTAAGAGCAGAAGCATCAATACTATGG
>NZ_JBFUHJ010000523.1:0-3644 GCF_056402455.1 Paenibacillus sp. P4_A7
ATAGTAACTGTTCGTTGTGCTTTCATGCTCAGATTGCTTTAAAGCTGCATAGGGTATTGTCTCGCCATTACCAAGAACAATGCTGTATTCAAGCGCTTCCAGTGCCTCTTGATAAGCATTAGCAATCCCGAATATTTCCATTTGTATATCACTCACGGCAATGGTGAGATGCACCTGCAAATGCCTGAACAGAAATGATTTAACACAATCAGCGATTCGCAAAAGTTCACTTCGATTCCATTCATCATTATCCCCACGGAAATTTATAATACAGGCTAAAGAGTCATCCATATCAACCATATAAGCATCATTATTTTCTCTTGAAGTCTCTTCCACCACATTTGTTATAAAAAAATGGAGCAGCCGCTTTTTCGCAGAGCCTTCAAGCGTCCCTTCATCACTGCCGTATTTCCCATAATCTTCAATATAAAAGAGAATCACGGCATATAATGGACTGCTGAAATCTATCGCATGAGCTGAAAGCGAATCATGGAGCGGCACGCTGGTTTCCACTCGCCCCTTGAGCAAACCGGACAGAAAATGTGAGCGGACCACATCGTTATGACGCTTTAAGCGCTTACTGATTTCTTCCTTTTCATGAAAGGCACTATTAATCGTCTCTTCCAGAAATAAATATTCATTGGAGCCGCCGTCAAACGTGACACCAGCCTTGTTGGAAAACCGTCTTATAAGCAGGCTGATTGGATTATAGTTCATACGCATGAATACATAAGAAACAACGCCACCGACAACGAGACATAAAATTACGCTTAAATAAATTAAACGCTTCATGTCCTCCATCTTCTGATTGAACACCTTTGCCGGCGTCAGCGTAATGTACTTCCAGCCTGTCACGGATGAGGTTGTATAAGAAACAACCAGCTCATTATTTCCTTCATTACTATACAGCATGCCTCTATCCTCATTTAAGCGATCATACCTAAGGTTTGCCGTTAATCCGCTGCTCGCGCTCGAAGCGATAATCCGATTGTTCTCATCCAATATAACGACAGAAGAGCCCTCCGCGGGTGTGAAATTTTCGAGCAGCTTGGCATCGTTGATGATGATCAGAATAAGATCACTTGGATGTCCAGGATTGTGCAAAGCAATGGATCGAGCAAATAACACCGAATTTAGCTTTTTGTCGTCTGACTCAAACTGTACAGGCGTATAACTTTGGATATAGCGAGAATTGAAAATTTTCTGCCACTCCGTTGCGCTCATATCTTCTCGTTTCCTTAATACGGTAAACAGTTTCTCGCTGTCCATGCGCTCTTGGGGGGAGATGACCGTATTGCTATTCTCATATCGAATATAAATTTGCTCAATAAACTCATTAGCCAGCTTATACACGCGCAAACTATTCGCAATTAAAAATAACTCATAATGATCACTGTCTGTAAGCTCGCGCTCAGCATGGGTGAAATCGACGATCGACTTGTTCAACGATATTTCCACACTTATTCGCTCAATACCTCGAAGCTTGCTGTCAATCGCCTGCTCCATCTGGACAAGAGTTGACTCATTCGCCCGATTAATTTCATTCTTGACAATATCCATTGTAGATACATAAATGACGCCGCTGATCACGATTGGAACAAATAAAACCGCTACATAGGAAATCAACCAATTTACAATGATGCTGCGATTGCTCGGCCATATTCGTCTGAGAATGGCGGTTGCCTCCCCTCTGTCCAGATGATGCCTACTAATACTAAGCTTTTTCTATTGCCCGTAACCAAGCATCGGAGATTAGCGCATGGCCTGCAGGCGTAGGATGTACACCATCTCCCGCCCAATAAGACGAATGCGCTTTCATAGATGCTTGCGCGAATAATCCGTCAAGTGGAACAAGCAACGCGTTAAACTCTCGGGCAAGCTTGCGAACAATCGTTATTTTCGGATCAAGGTCCTCTCTCCACGCCTCGCGATCAGCTGGATAAGGGAGAACAAACGGCTCTATCATAATCAAGTTTGCTTTAAGCTGCTCTTTCGTGCGTGTCAAAATATCCCGATAGCCCGCCTCAAACTGCTCAACTGAAGTAGGATCATTGCGATCGTACCTGCGCCAAGTGTCATTGATGCCAATATATATGGATACCCAGTTCGGATTAATTGCAATACAATCCCGCTCCCATCTCTCTTGTAGGTTGATTACTCGATTGCCACTTATTCCGCGATTATAGAATGTCAAATTCATACTAGGATATTGATAGGCTAACTTGGATGCAATCATGAAGGGATAACCTCTTCCTAAATCATCGCTCTGCTCTCTATTGCGTCCTACATCTGTAATACTATCCCCTTGGAATAAAATGACATCACCTTGCGCTAATTTCAAATTCATCTCTGTCCCACCATTCCTATGTTTGCACAAATTATATAGGAAGGCTCAATACGAATATAGCCTTAATTCCTAAACTCAATCTTTAAAAAGTGAAAACCCTATTGATAATTCGACAATACGATCCTTTAGTCCTTTATGCCATAAGATAATTAATAAAACAGCCAGCTTCAGAATAGCTTCTGTGGTTGACTGTTCTTAGTTCTAGGTGAAGTATTCGATTCGTAAGACTTTGTTCCCAACCATTGAAGATACTGAGAATCAAGAAGAACGGGAGCAAGGAGGCGGATGTTTACTGGAACGACGTTTCGGAAAGGTAGTCTTTTCAGATCATTTCGTCCTTAAAGCTTGAATCTTAACCTATTACATGTCCTGAATAAGTCTTATGCTATAATGAACTATCATAAGAAAAGGGGAGATTTTAAATGGAAACCGTGGAAATTATTGCGCTCAGCGCACTCATGCTGTCCCTCCTGCTGCTACTGAAAGTGTTCAGCTTGCAGAGACAGCTGAATGAAATAAAATTCGATCTACAGTCGCCTAACAGTCGGCAACATATGTCTGGATTATCCAAACCAACTCTAAATATGACTTCCACTTCACAGGATATGAACCGTGTCAGCCCCCAATCAGAYCTTGACGACAAATTACGTATGCTGATTGCTTCTGGCAAAAGGATTCAAGCAATAAAGGAGTTCAGAGAAGCGAGTGGGCTAGGCCTCAAAGAAGCCAAGGATTATGTAGATAGCTTGGAGTGAGGTTACTATTGAAATTCCAGCAACAAATAAAAAAACCACTTCTCAAGAAGTGGTTGGAAACGAACAAAACTTACATCTCCTGTTGAAAAATTCCTGATGTCATTGAAAATTTTCTTAACATGTCGCTTTCCTCTTTCCACTCCTGGCAATTTTCTGATTCATTTCCTGCCCAAACAAAAAAGACGAGAGACATACATTAGGCTTTTAATGCAATTGCCTAATCTACGTATTTATTTCTCGTCCTAAGAAGTTTTTATTTATGATTTAACCGGTAATATAGATCATTCCATCGTATTTCATTTTCGAGTGAAGCCATCGTTGTGGAGGAATTAATAATAATGCATTCAATTCCTGCCATTCGAGCCCAATCCTGCATTTGTTCAATGCTTACATGGAAGGAGAATCCAAAGTGATGGGCACCACCGGCGAGTATCCATGCTTCAGCTGCATCCGTGAGTGAAGGCTCGGGCTTCCACAGGATACTTGCCACCGGCAAGTTCGGCATTTCCTTTACATTCTCAACTGCGGTCACTGCATTGACG
>NZ_JBFUHJ010000524.1:0-3643 GCF_056402455.1 Paenibacillus sp. P4_A7
ATCTGTAGCAGGAGCGCTCGCCACTGGAGCGTTATTTGGGTACTTATTGCTCTCGTTATTTACAGGAGCGGCTATATGGCCAGGCGGGTCAAAGGATAAGATAGAATCAAAGCCAGCAATAAATAATAATGTGAATGCTGAAAAGGAACCTGGAACAAATTCAAACGAAATAACAAAGATTGACGATGTCGTTATGCTGCCTATTACTGATCCGATTGGCAAGGAGGGAGCTTCGACTGAAGGTCCCATGGTCTCTTTAGCAGGATTGGATAAAACCTATTATTTTTTACAATTTGGAGTGTTTAGCAATACAGAGGGTCGTGATCTCGCTTTAGATCAGCTGGCTGAAAAAGGGTTGGCAGCAGCTTCTATGAAAACAGCGGAGGACTATCGTGTATATGCGGGAATGTCTACTGATCGAAGTGAGGCTGCACTAATTCGCGGGCAGTTGTCGGAAATGGATCTTTACATTAAAGAGATGAGTATTGCAACACCGAAGCAAATTCCATTTGATGGAGATGCAGCATCAGCACAAGCCTTCTTTGAACAAACGAATAAGCTCGTCCAAATATTGGATGAGTTAGTATTAGCTCAGCTTGAGCAGCCATCTCTTTCACCAGTTGGTAAAACGGCAGCAGAAGCGTGGCAGCAGGAGTATCAGCAATGGACGGAAAATGCAGCAACTATGCGTACCGGAACGAAAGATGCGGCTAGTAAAACCTATCTGGATAAAGTGCTCAAATCTATGAATACAGCAGCTAAATCGATGCTTGAATATGATAAAAAACCGTCTCGCGCACATTTATGGTCAACGCAATCTGCAATCATGGAAGCAATCATTACACAAAAACAGTGGTTTGAGTCCATCAGCGCATTGTAAACACCTAACTTCCTGCGTATAATAGTCTTAGATGTCATTTCGTAGCGAGAGGCGTTGAAAGATGAAGAAAAACGGCTGGATCCTATTAGTATTCATCGTGCTAGGTTTATTGGCGGGTGCTTTAGTAGCACGCTGGCTGGCTCCAGTTCCAGGCCTCTCTTTTTTGACGAAGCCCATTGAAGCCTCATGGTCTCCCGCTATGGATTTGTACGTACTAGACTTTAATTTGTCGATTAATCTTCAATTTAGCTTGTTTAGTTTAATAGGGGCAATTGTAGCGATATGGTTGTACCGCAAAATGTAAATCGCATGGAAAAGATCAGCAGCAAGTATGAAGGAGCACAGTAATCGTTATATGGAAACTATACAATTACGCACTGAACCGATAAGTCAGCTTGTTCTGGCTTCTTCGTCACCGCGCCGGAAGGAACTGGTCGCATCGCTGAACCATTCCTTGCCGGTTTATATTTTGTCTACAGATACGGATGAATCAATCGAGATAGGCTGGACACCGGCACMGGTTGTAGAGAATCTCAGTTTACGGAAAGCCCAAGCGGCTTTAAGTATGCTGAAGCAGAAGGAGGACAAGCACTCCTCTCTCATTATCGGAGCTGATACGATTGTTGTATTAGATGGAGACGTGCTGGGCAAGCCTGCTCATGATGAAGAGGCTAAGGCGATGTTAAAACGTCTGCAAGGCCGTGCGCATGAGGTTTATACTGGGATTGCTTGCATGCAATCGATTAATGGTGAAGCGATTGTTGCCCATCGAATGACGAAAGTGCAGATGAAGCCGCTTAGTGAGCAGCAAATTATTCGTTATGTTGCAACTGGTGAGCCTAACGATAAAGCAGGGTCCTATGGTATTCAAGGTCTTGGCGCAACAATTGTCGAACGAATCGATGGCTGTTATTTTAATGTTGTCGGATTACCGTTATCTCTGCTTTCAGACATGCTGACTCAATATGACATTCATGTTTTTTGAAAAATAAGGCAATCTATTTATGAACTATATTTTGGTGGAGGCGGATAGGGACATGGAACCGCAATATACGGTTTTACGTGATGTCCCCCATGAAGAACGTCCAAGAGAGCGCATGATGCGATATGGGGCAGAAGCACTCAGCCATACTGAGTTGCTTGCAATATTGTTACGTACAGGCTCGGAGAAACAATCTGCAGTACATTTAGCAGGCGCATTATTAAAGCAATGCGGAAGTTTGCGCAATCTCATGGATATGAGCATGGAAGAAATGACCGCTATTCGAGGTATTGGTCCGGCTAAAGCTACTCAATTACGTGCAGGTATTGAGCTTGGCAGACGGATAACTCGCAGCCGATTAGGTGATGTAGTTACTGTTCGGAAGCCGCAGGATGCAGCGGAATATGTGATGGATGAACTTCGTTATTTGAAGAAGGAGCATTTTGTTTGCTTGTTTTTGAACACTAAAAATCATATTATTGCMCKGGAAACATTGTCGATGGGTACTTTGAATGCATCGCTTGTACATCCTCGTGAAGTATTTAGAGCAGCTATTCAAAAAAGCAGCGCCTCCATTATATGTGTCCATAATCACCCAAGTGGAGACCCAACGCCAAGTCCTGAGGACATTGCGCTTACAAAACGTTTGGCAGAGGCAGGACACTTAATGGGAATTGAGGTTTTGGACCATTTGGTTATAGGTGATGGTCGGTTTGTCAGTTTGAAGGAACAAGGTTATATGTAATATAATAAAGTGATTGGCGCAATTAGAAGGGAGCAACAACATGTTTGGTGGTTTTTCGAAAGATCTAGGAATTGATTTAGGTACTGCTAATACACTCGTGTTTGTCAAAGGAAAAGGTATCGTCGTAAGGGAGCCTTCAGTGGTTGCCATTCGTACGGATACAAAAACAATTGAAGCAGTTGGCGAACAAGCCAAAAAAATGATCGGTAGAACTCCTGGAAACATTCGTGCCGTTCGTCCTATGAAAGATGGCGTTATTGCTGACTTTGAGACGACAGCTACAATGATTAAATATTTTATGCGCTCTGCTCAAAAGCAACGGGCTCTATTCCCTCATCATCCAAACGTTATGATTTGCGTTCCTTCAGGAATTACAGCTGTTGAGAAACGTGCGGTTGAGGATGCTGCAAAACAAGCTGGGGCTCGTGAGGCTTATACAATCGAAGAGCCGTTTGCTGCGGCAATTGGCGCAGATTTGCCAGTGTGGGAGCCAACAGGAAGTATGGTTGTCGATATTGGAGGCGGAACAACAGAAGTAGCAGTAATTTCGCTAGGTGGAATTGTTACCAGCCGTTCTATTCGCGTTGCTGGAGATGAGATGGATGAAGCAGTCATCCAGTACATTAAACGTCAATACAATTTAATGATCGGTGAAAGAACATCTGAACAGTTAAAAATGGATATCGGATCCGCGTTGCAATTGGAACGTCCAGAAACGATTGAAATTCGTGGTCGCGATCTCGTTTCGGGTCTTCCGAAGACGCTCGCTATTACATCGGATGAAATTACAGAAGCATTAACGGATACGGTAAACGCTATTGTGGATGCTGTTAAAGTAACTCTCGAGAAATGTCCTCCAGAGCTCTCGGCTGATATTATGGACAGAGGTATCGTATTAACTGGCGGCGGAGCGTTGCTGCGCAACCTGGACAAGCTCTTACAGCGCGAGACGGGAATGCCAGTCATTGTAGCAGAAAATCCTTTGGATTGTGTAGCAATTGGAACTGGACGCTCACTTGACCACATCCATTTGTTC
>NZ_JBFUHJ010000525.1:0-3633 GCF_056402455.1 Paenibacillus sp. P4_A7
AAATAGTGAGGTTAGGAAGTGACATCGCTTCTTGGATTGCTCGTCTTGCTGAACCATTGCCAAGATCAAAGCCGAATTTGGAATCTTGTTGGCCAGTTGAGATGTAATCATGTGTATGTGCTTCTACACCAGGCGTAATACGGAGCAAAATATTCACTTTCTTACCCTGCTCACCAGCTAAAGCATTCAATGTTTGAAGCTCTAAGAAGTTGTCCACTACGAAGCAACCAATACCTGCGTCAAGCGCCATAATGATTTCTTCAGGTGTTTTGTTGTTGCCATGGAAATGAATTCTCTCTGCTGGGAATCCCGCTTGCATAGCTGTAAACAGTTCACCGTCAGAAACGACATCAAGTGACAGTCCTTCCTGCTCGGCAATTGCGCACATAGCCATTACGCTGAAAGCCTTACTTGCATAAGCAACCTGAAATCTCAGACCAGAAGTCTTAAATGCTTCAACATACTCATTTGCGCGTTGACGTATAAGTGCTTCGTCAACAATATATAGCGGCGTGCCAAACTGATTAGCCAAATCGGCTACATCGCAGCCGCCAATTTCCAAATGTCCATTACCGTTAATTTTACTAGTTCCATGCAAGTACATATAATTTCCCTCAGCTTTCTTCTATCTGATAGCAGATAGAACGAATAGAATTTGCATCAATAGCATCAAGTATAACGCAATCTACCTGTCTGAGATATGGATAAATTCACATTTCATTTGCATTTTTGTGAACTTAATCGGTGTTTGGTAATCTCTCGCTCTGCTGCGGACGCAAAATATTCGGACGGGTACGATTGTAAAGAACCGGTTTGCGAATGATAATGCTGAGCAGTGCTTTAGCGTCAAAAGGTATGATCGGCCACATATACGGACGATTGAATGAACGCTCTGTTGTTAGCAACAACATAATAACTGTAGTTGCGATAACAAAACCAGGTACACTAAACATTGCAACCGATATGATAAGCACAAGTCGAACGATTCGATTGGCAAGGCCAAGCTCATAGCTTGGCGTCGCAAACATGCCAATTGCCGCAATAGCCATATATAAGATGACTTCATTAATGAAAACACCTGTCTTAACGGCAATATCTCCAATTAATATCGCTGCAACAAGTGACATCGCTGTCGCCAGTGACGTTGGCGTATGTACGGACGCCATACGGAGTAAATCGACGCCAATTTCAGCAATTAAAAACTGCATGACTAGCGGAATTTTACCTGTTTTGGTAGGTCCCAAAAACTCAAGTGCTACTGGCTTCAGCTCTGGATGCAATACAAACAACAACCAAAGCGGAAGCATAAACAAAGAGGCAAATATGCCGATAAAACGAACCCAACGCAAATAGGTGCCAATAAAAGGAGATTGACGATATTCCTCCGCATGCTGCATCAAATCAGTATACGTAGTTGGAAGCGTCATGACGCTTGGCGACGTGTCAACGAATACCGCTACAGCTCCTTCAAGCAAATGTGCAGAAACCGTATCTGGTCTTTCTGAATATCGTACGAGCGGAAATGGGCTCCAACCTCGTTTTACAGTTGCCTCTTCGAGCTGTTTATCCGCTAAAGGCAATCCATCTAGCTTCACCATAGAGATTTTATCCTTAATGGATTTAAGCAGCTCTTTATCGACTATGTCATCTATATAAGCGATACAAACGTCTGTTTTCGTCCGTTCACCAACCTGCACTAATTCATATCGCAGCTGTGGATCACGAATCCTTCTTCGGACCAATGAAATGTTGACCATTAATGTTTCAACAAACCCATCCCTGCTGCCACGAACGACCTTCTCTAAAGATGGCTCATCAAGACCTCGCGTCGGAAAGTTCTTTGCATCGATCATCAACAAGCTTTTTTCTTTATCAATAAAAAAAGCAGTGTTCCCTGCTAGCACGCCGATTAACATATCGTTCCAAACATCGACCTTACTCACCTGTGCTGCAGGCACATATAAATCGAGAAATGCATGGAGAGCATCACTTGATAAATCATCTTGGTTCAGATAGGTAAGTCGCTTAAGCACCTCAGTGAGCAATGCATCTTTGACCAATCCATTCATACTGAGCATTGCTATGCGACGTTCCCCGAATGTCATCTCTCTTATAGTTACATCAAAACTTTTTTTATAGCCCAACTCATTTTCCAACCGTTTCAAAATATCATCTAAATGCCAAGGTATTCCCTCATTCTTATCCTTATCCGAAGTGACAGCTTTCTCCTTGCTTTTATTCTCGTTCTTACTATCACTGCCTGATGATTCCATCCTTATGTCATCTCGGGACTCCTCCCTTTGCTGCTCTTCAGGTAATTCCGAATAGGGAGGTTGTATAACTCCCTCTTGTTCATGCACTCTCTGCTCTTGTCCAATCTCACGATCTCTCATTTACTTACCCGCCTTCCGTTAAGTGCTACCATTGAAATACAAGCCAGTCAAACAAAGAACCTAATGTTTTACCAAGTACCATTGCCATAACAAGGGCAACCATATAGTCTGATAAATTCATTCTTTTCGCTAAAATAGGCAGTACGTTCAATACTTCCGTTAATGCAGCTGCCAGCATGCCGACAAAGATTCCATCAAGTAAACCAGCACCGATCAAGAAAGCGCCCGAAGGCAATGGCAGATGCCAATCCATAAAATCAGCAAATGTCCAGTACAACGAACCGCATATAACAGCTGTCTCGAACCATATCGACAACCGATATGCATTAGCTATTTGTGCTAGGCGTGGAATAAGATCTAGAACAATAAGCAAAGCGACAAGACCACTGCCAACAGCTAGCCCTCCTGCTAGCCCTAATAGGGCTATGAATATATTTACTAACCAATTAATCATGACCATTCCCTCTGGTCTGATCGTAATCTGTTTTTTTGCGCATCTCATCCGCGATAACATAAGCATTCACATTTTCTTGATACATATATAGCTCGACCTCAAGTGGGTTTGGCTCCTCGTTGAACCGTTTACGGAATAAATGGTTAAAGAACAGTACCATACCCATTCCAATCCCAAGAGAATACGGAATTTGAAACCACAGTGGATGCTCGGTTCGCTTACCTGTAATCAGCTCGACAATTCGAATATGAACTTCTTTCATAYTGACATCCGTATGGAAGTTCATAATGGCAAGTCCCGCTCCAAAAAACAACAGCAGCCATGCTAGAATAAGTATGGCTATTCGCGGTTTCACCGGTTTTTCGGCTATCATGACCAATACCTGCGGGTCTCCATAAGCTTCTACCGTCAGTTCAGGCTCAAGCTCCCGAATCGCCTTGACGATTTGCAGCAAATCGATAACAACTCGATTGCCGTCTGCTTTTTTATGYTCGTACAAAATCAGCCCTTTCAGACGTCTCTCGAGAGCATCAGATGTTGCAAGTAAGCGCGAAGCTTGACCTAATGTGACTTGATGCTGTGGTTTGATATAAATTCTTTTCTTGAGACGCAGATAGAGGACCGTAAGCTTTGAAGATGCTTCCATCTGTCATCTTCCCTTCTGCTGGTCATTAGTATTTGTTTCCCTTTTAGTATGAGATAAGGGCGATTCGGATACTCATTCCCAAATAGGTAATAAACGGAAAAAGACCAAATCGCCCTATAAGGCGATTTGGTCTTTAATGG
>NZ_JBFUHJ010000526.1:0-3606 GCF_056402455.1 Paenibacillus sp. P4_A7
CAATTAAGCTGTTCATATACTGCTGGCCAAACTTGATATCAGAATTCGTAAATAACTCGCTAAAGTTTTCCCAGGCGAACACTTTAGGAATAATTGTCGGAGGAAACACGAGCATTTCCTTGGTCGTCTTCAGAGAGGTTGTAATCATGAACCAAACCGGCGAAAGCATCGTGATTGTGACAATGAGCAGCACAACAAACCCGATAATTTGTGATAAGCCCCACTTCTTCCTTCTTGCCGCAGTTGTAGTCTCATTCTTATGGATGGCTGCTTCTTTCAACGGCTGCTTCCCCCTTCGTAATAAACGTAGCGTTTCGATGCCCTCATAATCAGATAGGTGACTATTAATACTGCGATTAGAAGTAACCATGCCATCGCTGACGCATATCCATATCGGAAGTTTTTGAAAGCGTTTATATAAATGTTATATACATAAAACCAGGTCGAATAGCTAGGTCCGCCTCGCGTAATGGTATAGGCTTGTATAAACACCTGAAACGACTCAATGACCCCAATAATGAGCTGAAAAAGAAATACCGGTGAGATCATTGGAAACGTTACATTCCAGAACGATCTCCATCTGCCCGCTCCATCTAGTCTAGCTGCCTCCAGCAAATGAACAGGAACACCTTGCAGCCCCGCCAAGAAAATCAACATCCCTGCGCCTAATCCCCAGAATGACATAATAATCAACGCCCACAATGCGTATCGATCATCTAAAAACCAGGCAATCGGTTCGATTCCGAATAACGACAGACCGTAGTTGAATAATCCCGCTTGAGGATTAAATACCCAGTACCAGAGCAGCGCCATCGACACACCGGAAATCATGCTTGGAAAGTACATCGCTGTACGGAAGAAACCAGTAAAAGGGACCTTCTGGTTGATTAGAATGGCAAAGATTAAAGAAAGAAATAAGGTTATGGGTACACTGATTAAGGTATATTTGAGCGTTACCTTAATGGAGTTCCAGAACTGATCATCATTGAACAGCTCCTGATAATTGCCCGCACCAACAAAGATGGGAGCGTTCACAATATCATAATCCGTAAAGCTGTAATATAAAGATGCCCCTACCGGAAATAATGCAAATACGAGAAAACCAATGATCCAAGGTGAAATAAATAAATAGAAATATTTGCTTTCAMGCCTTTGCCCTTTGCTAAGTTTCAGAAAAATCGCCCCCTCTGCGTTCATACTTACTTTTTCCATTACATTTGTTTTATGTCTATTAGTTTAACTGCTTAAACTTTTATCAAAAACCAATTAATTAAATAACCGATAACTCATCCATAATAAACAGGTATTTTGATTATACTTATTTAGACAAAAAGTTAAAGCGTTTAAACTTTAAAATGATTGTATAATAAAATTTTACCTTTCGCAAGCATTGTTTTTAACAAAATAATAAGTTCGAATCCTGCATAACGGGACCCGAACTTATTGATTCATTTACAGCAAATCCAAAGCCTTATTCATTACTTTTGCATATAAGCTTGTAACTTCAGCAGTAAGGTAATGGCTTCAGCACGGCTTACTATTCCATCCGATACAAACTGGTTTTTGCCTCGGCCTTGCACAATACCATTTTTCTTAGCTGATTCGACAGCTTTCTTAGCCCAGTCCGGTATAGCGCTGTCATCTGCAAAATCAGTAGTGCCTGTTGCATCTGCGTCGATTCCCATAACATTCGCAGCCATGACAACTATCTCCGCCCTTGTAATCTGATCATTCGGACGGAAGCTTCCGTCATCAAACCCTTTGATAATACCCGCCTCAACGGCTTGAGAAACTCCTTTTACAGCCCATTCCCCAATATCCGCTTTATCACTGAATAGAATCTCAGATCCGCTTAATTGCGACTTTAATGTCTGCATCATCATTACGGCAAACTGAGCTCGAGTTACCGCCTTGTTAGGCTTAAACGTACCGTCGGAATAGCCATTAACGATACCAGCTGCAGAAGACTTGCGAATGTCAGACTCCGCCCAATGCCACTTAATATCCTTGAAGCTCTGCTCGCCCTCTTCAACGTCAATGGTAGACGGTGACCACCAATTTCCTGATACGACAATCATACTTAACAAACGAAGGTTATTGCCGAAATACAAATCATCTTCCGTCTTCACTGCCACATTATAATCCCATAGCTTATTAAGCCATTCTTGATTCGACGGATCGATCATTGCACTAACCATTAATGGAGCAGAGAAAGAAATGTCTTCATAATCCGCCAATGCTTTTGACCCATCTAATTTGTACCCTGCTAAAATATTATTCGGATCGTTATTTGTCATCTTCCTTATCCATGCATTCAATGTGCTTAACTGTTTTTTTGCCCGATCATCCCCTGTTATGAGGTAATCCGTTCCTATACGCCATGGTATTCTGGACGAGTTATAATTGTAGTCCCCATCATAGACCGATTCTAGAAATTCTGGTGGGGCAGGAATAAAGCTACTGCCGCTTTTCACTACAAAGTCAGGAAGTAAGCCTGAATTGGGACTGTATTTTTTATGAATACTTTGGATGATACTGTATGTTTTATCGACAACCTTATCCCATCTGCTATCACCAGAAGCGAGCTCAAAATCTTTCATATGCTGCAGCATGAAGTCTGATGGTCTTGTTGCAGTTGTCCACTTCCCGCTTGTTGCCCAATCCGCGATTCTTAATATCCAATCCGAATGGCTGACCTCGCTTTTCATAATGGCATTCATTACATTGCGAGCTTGTGCCAAATAATTAATTTCCCCATCACTGCCCCATTGCTCACTCGCAAGAAGCAGTCCATAAGCGATATCCATATCTCCGTCGGTAGCTGAGTCGACTCCATTAATATCAACAATAGCTTTACCTGTATCAGCTTGTTGCCAAGCCATCAAATCCGGATTAATCTCGCTAGGATGCGCCCTAAAATAACGATATAAGCCATCAAAATATTTCTTTGCTTCTGGATCATGACCAGCCATTAAAGCTGTAATCAACATTCCATAGCCATGCGCCTCAGAAACGGTGATCTCGTTCTCCTCAAACCAGTCCCCATCCGCATACCAGACATAGTATTGACCTGTTGTATAAGGATTTGCTTTCAAATATTTCACTTTCCACTCGTCATATAATCTCTTCACGGTGTCATCCATTATAGCTTGCGTTATATGATTAGGCTTTATGGAGCCTTCCGCATAATCGGTATGCTGCGGGAATGCCCTAAAAGGACCTTTGTCTTTATCCGTTTTAATGGTATTACTGTCTGGCGATTCAGCTGCAAGACTTGAGAAATTGGGCGTTAACATCACGAATGCCAACAGGAAACAAGTTATCAAGCGAAGTGACTTCTTTCGTCTTCTTTTAATCTTCATACACGTTACCCCTTTTCATTTTTAGGATTTAAAATTAAGATTTCTACATCCACATTACCTATAAAGTTTAAACGCTTTAATCTTAAGAAAGAGTTTAACTCGTGTTTCCATCTCTGTCAATAAATACTGAAGTTGTTATATCTAAGCATATAAGCTGATTTAACAACTAGAAAATGTAGTTTATCGTTTCCCTTCACTTTACGTATTGGAGATAAAATGAGTTTCACTCCGAATTATTTAAGCG
>NZ_JBFUHJ010000527.1:0-3590 GCF_056402455.1 Paenibacillus sp. P4_A7
CCAGGCCATACTCCTTGTTGATCCCCTTGCTTGATATGTACCGTTGGGGCTTTATTATAAGTTTTGATTGTTTTAGACTTTGTCATTTGTTTGATAACCTCCCGTTTTTCAACTCATTTTATCATTACACAACATAATATAACACATATTATCAAATATTAACACATCAAAAAAGACCGTTAGTAGTGGTTTACCCACTAACGATCTCTTCCAATAAATATTTTCCATTACACGATGTGTACAGGTATTCCTTGTTCATGGAAATACTCCTTTATCTCTTCAGGAATCCCATTGTCAGTAATAACAGCTGAGATTTCACTTGCATTAACGGTTGTTGTAAATGACCTTATGCCGAACTTAGAGGAATCAAGAAGCATCACGGTTTGTCTAGCGGAACGAATCATTGCTTTCTTCACTCGAGTATCAAGCAGATTGGGATCCGTGAAACCTGTCTCCGGAGTGAAGCCTAATCCAGACAGAAAAACCGAATGCGCATGGAATTGATCGAAGAATGCTTCCGCTACAGGTCCAACAAAAGTACCTGATTGCTCTCTAAGGGTTCCCCCGCAACTAAGAACCGTATTTCTTCCAGCTTCATCTCTTAATGCATTCAAAGTGCTTAATCCATTTGTTAATACCGTTAATTGCGAAAACCTCTTGAGATAAGCAGGCATGCGAGATATGGTTGTTCCACCTTCGAAAATGAGTACGTCGCCCTCATTCACAAAATGTTCGACAGCATAACGTGCTAGTTGTTCCTTGATATCTTGATTGCTATTTTCTTTATCAATGGCTGCTGGTTCCCTCACGTAAGGTTCTGCAAGTACAGCCCCCCCATGAGATAGAATCACATGGCCATTGGTTTCGAGCTGCTTCAAATCCCGGCGAATCGTCATTTCCGACACATGAAGCTCCTGACTTAGTTGCTTGATCGTACTCCCGCCTTCATTGGACAGATATTCGATTATAGCGGATTTACGTTGTATGGGTAGCAAGTTTTGCACCTCTTATTATCAAATTCAAACATAATATAACATAGATTTGGTAAAATGTCGCTTCACCGCTAGATATAAAAAAACAATATGTAGCTTTTAGTTACTATTTCCCGGATCTACTTCGGAATTAAGCTTTGCAAGAGTATAAGTTTCATCTGCGACTGTGTTGAAAGTGTATAAAGTAAACCCAGTATTATCCTCAATTTTCGAGGTTCTCTTTACAGGTAAATCATGGCTATCGGTCACTACCATGCCAGATACCCAAGGGGACTGAACCACAACTCGCTTGCCTTTTTCACTTTTTATATTGGCAGATATTACTTCTCCTAGTTGTGAATCGTAGCTACCTGAAACTAAGAATGCACCATAGGCTCTTAGATGAACAAACTCTGCTTTACGATTCTTTGGCCATACGGGAAACAAACGGATTACTCCGTCATGGCTTTGCATGAGCATAGTATTTATCGCTTCAATCGCTGCAAGTCCTTCGATGCCATGTCGATTTGGATTAATGGTCAAATTGTTCCTAAAGCTTTCGACATCGTCATAGGCATCTTCATAATGAGCTGAACCATCTAATCTATCTTTAAGTTTTTGTATAATAGTTTCTCCATCAAATCCAACTCTGGCGGCTTGGGTAAAGATACGTGTGAATGCATTAGCCTGATACCATGTTGGATTATTCCCACTATTTAGCATGGATAAGGTGTTTCTTCCGATTTCCAGCAGTTTTGGGTCAGAACCTAGACTTAAATAATTAACCGGAAATACTGCATCAAGAACAACAGGGTTATCCCCAGGGCCCATCAAACTCATTTTTCCAGTTTGAGCCAAAGTTTCTGATTCACTAAAGGTAGTCTTCCCTTGTTGTTGAACGGTTGGCAATGGGGCAAGATTTTCTGCGCGATGTTTCCAGATTTCCGTTCTGGAATCAGATATTATGATACCTCCTGCCTGAAGTGCAGATATTACTTCATCATTACTTAAAAAAGAAAGTAATTGTTTAATAAGTGCTAAATCTGTAGTTGAGTTTTTGTCCGGTGCGATTCCGCCATCTATACAAATTTCACGAGCTGCAGCATTCAGCACCTCATAACAATGAGTGGCTTCGCTATATTTTAGATTTTTATCATTTTCCCAAAACTCTGCAATGGCATCTAATAACGACCAAGCCGTTTTAACCAAGAAATCATCATCCAAGGTCATGCGATAATTCCAAATAAAACTTGCTAATAGATAAGCCCCATTGCTTTTTTGCTGCCAATCAAAATGTAAAGTGAACCACTGTTTAATTTGTGTTTTATACAAGGCTCCTGTTAAACCCTTTTGGAGTGCAAAATCTTTTGCAGCTGGTAAAGCCCTGAGAGCTCCTTCATAATAGGGAATTGCTGTTTCATACCTGTTGCTGGAATAAACGCCCCACCACGGTGCTTCATAGTTGTAGTTATTGGTATAGTCGTTTCCCCACAAATCAGAATCATCCACACGCCAAGGGCCACAAATAGACATGCCCGCTCCCCCCGCCCTAGAGCCACTTCCTAAAGCGTAAAGGGATCCGTAGTAGTACTTCATCAAGAGCTCGTCATTGAGCTGAACATAAGATTTTGACCAATATTTCTCCCACCAATCCTGATGAAATGAATATAAGCTGTCAATATCCGATTCGTTTGCAACAGCGTTCAGCTCTTCAATAACTTTGTCAGTTGACTTAGCAGAGAATTTTCCGCCTCCGATTGCTGATAGCACATACACACTTCCTGTTGCGGGCAGTGTAAAGCGCAGGGAGCACTGGTCAGAAGCGTTAGACTTTGTATCGGTTACTTCAGCGCCAATGACCTTTGTTGCTATCGTCACTGTCTCATCTTCTTTTCTGGTTATCCATACCCCATTATTTCCATCCAATATGCCTGCGCTGGTTACTCTTCCACCGTTGACCATAGCCTTTAGAGTCAGCTTGACTGGTTGCTGGGCTCCTTCGATGCTAGATAATTGAGTAATCAAATAATTTCCATTATCTGMTGTCCAAGAGGTTGTAGAAACAGTGCTTTGGGTTGTTATAGGCAGCACTGCTTCTACCTGTGCATTCAATATGTTCTGAGATTGAGAATATATAGTCTCATCCACCTCATTCTCAACTGATTGGGATGAGTCGTTAAAATCTAGTTCCAACTCGCCTACATATTTAATGTTATGGCTTAGATCACTTTTGGAAATGTGAAATGCTTGTTTTTTAAGAGTTCCTCCTGAAACAACTGCAATATCACCATTTCCGAGAAGTGGCCCATCTGGAATCCCTCTGTTCCCCGAAAGAGACGGAGATGTTATGTACTGGGATTTAATAGACCCAACTATAGCCTTCACAGCTATTCGTTTATAATAATTACTCATTGACTATTCCCCCCACAATAAATTCAGGAAAATGCCTTGCTATAATTCTGATCATTCCACAATTATAAAAAACAAAGATTATGAAATTGACCCTTTCATAATCTCTGTTTCTTCATTTTCTATTTGCATTCTTCAACTTTCAAAAATAACTAGAATATGTAGCATTTGTTTGGCTTCCAAACTTAACTCCAGCGAACTATCTTGAAT
>NZ_JBFUHJ010000528.1:0-3578 GCF_056402455.1 Paenibacillus sp. P4_A7
GACCAGAAAATAGAGCGCCATACTCCATTCTTTTTGGTCCATGAAAACCTGGCTGCAGATCAAATTTCATTAATCCCATGAACACAACATGATGTGCAGTTTGGTTGGTTTCTTCAAAAAGCTCTCTGATTACACACTCCCTAGCAGATTCTCCTTCCTCTATTACCCCACCAGGTAATTCCCAGCTTTTTCTCCATTTGTTTAACATGAATAGATACTTGTCTTGACAAGTGACAACAATTAATGAATGTGTTAATGGCGCATCCAGTGAGAAATTTTCAATTTCATCCTCAGCAATCGGAAAGAACTCTAGAAAAATGTTACCTTTGGCATCCGTGACTATAGACATATTTTGTTCCTCCTTCACATTTAATTTAATTGTAATTCGATAATAATCACATTCTACCTCTATCAATAGAACAATCACCTTTATAATTATCCAGAGAGGCTGCCGATTAGCAAGCCCTCTCTGGTTAACCCTTCATGTTAGGTCCGACTACAATTTCCGTTTCTCTAACAAACTTGTTTCTTCATCAATTCGACTACTATCAATACGCTGGAACAACAGCTCTAGATCTTGGATTTTTAGACTAGCTGGAATTAGAGTCAACTTCCATATCGTTTTTTTAAGCTTTAGAAACTTTCTAATTTTTTCACAGGAGAAGGGAATGAATGGGTCCAGTAGATTTGAAAGATTCACTATTATTTGCACGCATGTATGAAGAGTAAATCCACTCGCATCGCGATTTTCTTTAATCTGTACCCATGGCTTTTGTTCATCGAAGAATTTGTTTGCTCGGCGAACATGAGTAAAAATCAGTTCAATGGCTTCCTTTAGATGACCTTCTTCAATTAAAGAACCAGACTCTAAATACAAACCCTCTAGTGTTCTTTTCCACTCTTCACTCAGATTACCTTCAGGAATGCGCCCGTCAAATGATTTGTCTATAAAAGCCAAAGTACGATTAACAAAATTACCAAACGCGCCAAGCAATTCACCATTGTGGCTATGGATAAATTCCCTCCATGAAAAGTCAGTATCCCGTTTCTCAGGGCCGTTTGCGATCAGAAAATAACGAATAGAATCTGGMTGATAACGACTCATAATGTCCGGTACCCAAACAGCCCAATTATTACTAGTCGAAAACTTTCTCCCTTCTAAGGTCATGTATTCACATGAAATAATGCGATCTGGCAAATGGAGGTCACCAATACCCATGAGCAATGCTGGCCAAACGACTGTATGGAAGGGGATATTATCTTTGCCATGTACATAATAAGCAATTATTTCTTCCTTCTCTTTCAGCCAAAAAGATTCCCAACTGCCGCCTGTCTCAGCAGCCCACTGCTTGCTAGCCGATAAATAGCCGCTTACCGCCTCGATCCAAACATATATTTTTTTATCTTCGAATTCTTTAACCGGAACATCGACACCCCAAGTTAAATCCCTTGTTACCGCACGATCTTGAAGTCCCTCTTTTAAATATCGTCCCGTTAACCGGACAGCATTTTCTTTCCAACCTTGTGATTGTTTTGAATATTCGGATAATTCATCTTGGAATCTTGAGAGTTCTAGGTAAAAATGTTCAGTCGGACGCTCGATTGGGGGATTCCCACAAATCTTGCAGGTTTTGTCCGTTAGATCCGCTGGATCTAATAATGTCGAGCAATAATCACATTGATCACCTCGTGCTCGGTTGCTACAAACCGGACAAATACCCTCCACATACCGATCTGGTAAAAATTGATGATCTGTTTCACAATAGGTCTGTTGTATTGTTTTCTTGTATAAATAACCCTTTTCCAACAGACTCAAAAATAATTGTTGAACAACCTGATGATGGAAAACTTGGTCCGTACGTGTGTACATATCATAAGTAAAACCTAATTGGTTAAAGCATTCAGCAAATTCCTCATGAAAGCGATCTGCAATGTCTCCCGGCGAGACTCCCTCCTGAATGGCTTGWACTGCGACAGGTGTACCGTGGCAATCRCTRCCCGAAACATAYAACACCTTTTCTCCCTTCGAACGAAAATAACGTGCTAGCACATCACCTGGCAATAAACTTGCCAAACGTCCCAAATGCAAAGAACCGTTCGCATATGGCCATGCTCCTCCAATAAAAATATTTGCCATTAAAACTCCTCCTTCTTTTTTTGGACAAACAAAAAAGCCCTCATCCCAAAGGGACGAGAGCTGTTGCTCACCGCGGTACCACCCAATTTTATCAATGCCTTTCGACATTGACCTCTTCAGGTACGACGCTTTTGCGTTTATACCCTAGCACAGTAACGGGTGCGGGTTCCGGCGCAGTCTACAACCATATGAGGCTTCGATGCGCAGCTCTGAGACCATATTCCCACGGTTATTCTTTACCCCTTTTCAGCAACTGGGGCTCTCTGTAAAAAGACGTCACGATGGTACTCTTTCTCTTCATAGCTTTTTTCCGAATATTCAAGTTATTGTAAATAATACGAAATAAAATATCTCATGTCAAGGTTATTAAGTGGAGGGCTTGCCATAAAATACGATAAGGTTTAACGCAATACCTTTACAGATTGTACCAATACATCGGGTGCTCAGCAATTTGATCAACCGTAATAATATCAATTTCAGCAAAGCCGTTGCCAACAAAAGGAGATGAACAAACACTGATGATTTGATCATCTTTTGAAATAAAATGCCCAACACCATGCTCATTAAACTGGAATATGACCGCGTTTTTTTTTTAGCATGATCGATTTGATAGTTCTGAAGTGCGCTCTCCCATTCATCTGTTCAAACATTMGTTTAATAATTAATTATTTCATTTCATCTTCGACAAAATTTATTGCTTCAATAAATAGACTATGCAACTCGGATAGCTCTTTTGTTCTTCTAATAAATATTGGATTTTGGAAATTCTCATCCTTAACGATCATAAGTCTAAATGCCCCTTCGATAATATCAAATTCAGGCAACCATCCAAAGTCCAAACAATAATTGTCTCCATAATCAACTAATAATATATCAAGTTTAAGAGACCAGATTTGTTCTTCTAATGAAACTGTTTCATTAAGTTCAAACCCGCTCCAACAGATGCGACCAGATTTAAAATCTATTTTGTCAAACATATGTAACCTCCACCCGTTAACGTAATAGATCTACATAATCGGTTATGGTTGCCAAACTTCCCATATGCTACCGTCAGGATCAGCGAACGTTATGTTTGGTCCGCTTGTCACCCGTTCTCCTAATATATTCACTCCGTTTTCATTGAAACGTTCAAGTAGCTCCTCGACCCGTGGAGTAATGAAACATGCCATTGCATGGGGTTTGCCGCTGTCCAATGACCATGAAAAGCGTAATCGACCGCCTTCTTCATCCGATTTATGAAGGAACAGAGCGGGTACAACTTGCCTTAAACCAGGTGAAGGCAGGTTTCCATTCCGATCGGGATAATTCAAAACAGCCATCACCATCCCAGGCTCAACACGGTCGTTGTTTGCTGGTTTGAAACCTAAATTCTTTTGGTACCATTTAATCGACTCATAAACATCATTTACCGGTACGTAAATACAAGTTATACCTGTTATGT
>NZ_JBFUHJ010000529.1:0-3564 GCF_056402455.1 Paenibacillus sp. P4_A7
TATGGTCTCTTTCCATTAAGCCATCAAATAATGACTCATCAATCGATAAGAATTTAATATTCGCTTTACCGGTAACTACAACTTTTTCAAGCTTTAGCTTGTTTTTATTTGACAGTCCACTCTCAATAACGTAAAAAATTACATTCGATTTTTTTGTAGTGTTACTAAGTAATGAATTGATCATTACTCCTAGGGGTTTGGCGTATATATCATTGGTTGCCGTAACGATATGAATATGTTCCATGTACTGACACTCCCTTCATGTATTTGTCAACATTTTATGAAAATGGACAGAGAAGTGCTTGTACCTTCACCCTATTATTAAAAGATAGGGCTCTATACGCTACAATGTTCATAGTATAAAAAAGCTTGTAACCCATTATTGGGCTACACGCTTCTTTATCGCCTTAAAAGAGATATTTGAGCTAATTACTTAATGGATACGCTCATCTTCCTTCAAACTCATGTGCTGGTCCCTAAAAATTTGTCATAGTATTGCTCTTGAACTTGGATTTGCTTGTTTAAATTAAAATCTTTTTCAACCTTTTTCCTAGCTTGTTTCGTATAACTTTTACTTCGTTTGGGGTCCTCCAGAAGTTTGATGATTGCATTGGCCAATGCTTTATGGTCTTTTTCCTTCCGATTTTTCTCGAAGGCTTCTTTTTGCGCAGAAGCATCATTTCCTCTAAAACTCACGATAAGCGGTATCTTATAAAGAGTCGCCATAGGCAAAATTTTAACTGCATTCTTACCTGAATGAGCATGGATTGCTTTTATATTAAGCTTCTGAATAAATGCAGACCAATCATTGATATCGCCGATGTGAAAATATTCATACGGATACTTTTGATCAGGATTTCGGTGAGCAAACTCTCCAATTACGATGGAACGATATTTTTGCAGGTTAGTAATTTGACGGTACTTAAAATCCTGATTCACCTTTATATCACTGGATAGAAAATGAGCAATTGTATTTTCCATGCTAACCACCAATCCGAGCCACTATATTTTTTTTGAAGATACTTTGCAGCATCCTTAAATAATACGTATTTACGATACCTCTTAAGAGTTTTCCTCCATTTTCTGTTGCTCGAAGCTTTATATGGCAAGGGCTTATCTAAATGACTCAGCGGAGATGTGCCAACTTCTGAATGAATAGCTCAAACCATCTAAGAAGATTATCCAGCCGTTTTATATCATTTCTCCCTTGTCTATCGATCTTCTCTATTTTTTTAATTTGTCTCTTCAATTCAGGTAGTTCCGTTAATTTAAATCTTTTTTTATCCGTCTGGTTAAGACCGAACAAAAACAATTCCAAATTTGGATATTTTTTTAGCATGATCGCCAAGTCGTGAAACCTATAGCACTCTATCTTTGACCGCTCTTTTTTGAGAAGATGGTTTTGGTGTGTGGCAACTATTCGAGGCTCAAGAACAAATTTATGACCAGCAAGATGGAGACGATACCCTATCTCTCTATCTTCATGTCGTTTGCGAATTTCTTCATCAAAGCCATTGATTGCAAGCAAGCTATTACGTGGAACCGAGCTGTTTGAACTGGTGTAAACCAGCCAGGGCATGGGGCATTTATTTAAATCAGGATATTTTCCCACAAACTCACTCGTGACTTTACTCACCTTTCGAGGAATTA
The DNA here is from genome assembly GCF_056402455.1 of Paenibacillus sp. P4_A7. Lineage (NCBI taxonomy): Bacteria > Bacillati > Bacillota > Bacilli > Caryophanales > Paenibacillaceae > Paenibacillus > Paenibacillus sp. P4_A7. The sequence continues at coordinate 1,651 of NZ_JBFUHJ010000529.1, forward strand.
TCTGATCCGTAAAACCTGTACAGATTTCATCCAGAGTTAGAACAGGGATGGGACGTCCATCCTCTGAGAACCCATGAGAAGTCCGTTTTTCTAGTTCAGGTATTTTTTTCTTCATTTCACGCCACAACTTGGAATCCAGTTGTTCAGGATATATCATAGTATAAATATGAAAGCGATAAGGAGCGGATACAACGAGTTGACCGCCTTTTTTGTGAGCTTTCCAGTGATACTTTAAATAGTGGGGGGGGACGATTATATCACTGTCCGAGAAAACAACTATTTTCCCCACCGCTTCGTCTATTCCACGGTTCCGCGCATAAGAAGCTCCCATATTATCTTTTAGCTGTACCGTTTTAAGCTGAAATGGCCATAATTGACTTCTTATATGATCTATCGTTCCGTCTGTAGACCCGTCGTCTACGACAATGACTTCAAACCGGTCATTTGGGAAAGTTAGAGCTGTTAAAGAGGCAAGTGCATAATCAAGATAGTCCTTGCGGTTATAACATGGAATTACCACACTTATATCAATCAATTAAATCACTCCTATCAAAAAAGTGAATTGTATATTTTTCGTTGAAGCTCCAATTGTTTTTCTAAATTAAATCGTTCCTCCACCATTTCTCGGGCCCGTACCGCGAATTTGTTGCAAATATTTGGATTTTCTCTTAGTTTCGCTATAGCGTTGGCTAAATCATGAGGATTGTTTTCCGGCACTAGCAGACCATTATAATTGCTCTCTATCAGTCCAGGGATACCGGCGTGATAGGTCGATACAGTTGGTAGTCCAGTTGCCATCGCTTCTTTAAGTGCATTAGGGATTCCTTCAATATTTCCGTTCACCGTACAGCTTGGGTGACAGAACAGATGCGCCATATGTAATTCTTTATGCAGTATCTTGTTGTTTACATATTCGCAAGTGGTACCATGTCCGCTCCTAACCCACCGAAATGAGCATGAATCATAGTAATTGGATATTTTTTGCGTATATGTTTTAGATCTTTGGAGAGATCCTTTCTAGGGAAGAACCGTTTAAAAGGCAATTTTTCAAGATAGTATCCCCCACTTACTACCGATGGATATCCTTTTATACCAACAATCTGGTTATACATATAGAAGTTTGAAACATGGCTTGTAATCTGATGAAGGACATACCTCTTCAAGTAGACTCCTACCTCCCTTATAGTATTTACTTCCTTACATCATACGAAAACCTGCTAGTTAAAGTGTTCCGCTCATGCTGAAATATGACTAAACCTAATTAAAAGTGGACTTTAGACGGATCCTCTATATAAAAAACAAACAAAAAAAGAGTGAATCTATATGACTAGATTCACTCCACTTGTTTTCTGTTCAAGCATTTTATTCAAAATAGTGCCGATGTGTGCACCTGCCTCAACAGGAGGTGTACCTCCATGATGAATATTGGAAAGCACTGTTCGATTTGATTCCAGCATTCCCTTTCTAGGACGATAACACATATAGGCGCTCATAGAGGAGGAGGAGACGAGACCCGGTCGCTCTCCAATTAACAAGACTAGCACATCCGGCTGCAAAATTTCTCCAATATGATCCATTACCGCCACACGCCCGCCTTTAACGAATATTGGTGTTCCTTCCGTTAGACCATACGTCCGTAAGGAATTCCTTAAGGTGGGGTAAACGTCTGCCAGATTATGTTCAACCGCATTAGCACTCAGTCCATCTGACACAACGATTTGCACTTGTGCGCCTTTCTTACAGCTCTGAAGCAGCTGTTCCACACTATCGTCCGTCAAAAGTCTGCCCATATCAGGCCTTTTCAAGTAATTCTCAATATTTTCATATTGCGTTTCTATTCGGAGTAATTGAAATTTCTCTAACAGCTCGTTGCGAACCTCTCCGTACACCGTATCAACCGCTCCAGCATGATCG
>NZ_JBFUHJ010000530.1:0-3562 GCF_056402455.1 Paenibacillus sp. P4_A7
GAGATAAAACAGACGATTATCGTCTGGAATAATTTCTTAATTGGCACACAAAAAACCACGATCCTTTCGGACCGTGGTTTTTTGTGTGCCTTTTATTTGTGTAGCTTTTATAGGAGATTGGAGCTTTATGCACTTTTTAATCGCTGTCTTCGCTTGAACAGTTCAGGCAGCATGACTCCGATAAGGACAACAATTACACCTAACCATTGCATCATGCTCACATGCTCATGAAGAACAATCGAGGAAAGTAATATGGCAACCGGAAGCTCCGCAGCTCCCAGAATTCCCGCCATCCCTTCCCCAATATGAGGAACACCAATTGCAAACAAGACCGGTGGAATAAATGCGCCAAACAGACCCAGTAATAAGCCATACCATATGAGCCCGCTCCATAATAGTCCATCAAACAAAAAGACCGGAGGAAATAAAATAAAGACAAGGGTCATTGCCCCTCCGATCATCCACATGCTGCGATACATCGGGTTAGCAGACGGCACTGCTTTGCCACTAAACAATATAAAGAGTGAGTAGCTGACAGCTGACATCAATCCTAAGAACACACCCATGATGTTTAGTTTCTCTGTACCCTGCTCTATTATACCCGCAGCCAGCAAAGTTCCCCCTAACAAAATCACTAAAGTAAACACCGTGATTCCATTTGGTCGCTTACGTTGACTTATCGCTTGTATGACTACACCAATCCAAGTGAATTGAAATAATAAAATAATAGCTAGTGAAGCGGGAATGTACCGTAATGACTCATAATAGACTAGTCCGGTAATTGCTGTTGGAGCACCCGCTGCCATCAAAAGCAATCTTTGCTTCCATGTCAGCTTAGTAGAAGTCACCGCCACTGCCGCTTGCTGCGAGTCATTAATACGCAATTTACGTTTCTCACGCCATTTCGTAAACAGTGCTAATACACAAGAGAGCATGAACCCAATAAATAATTGACTGCCCACAACCTCACCTAATTGATAACCTTCGCCATAGGCAAGAACGACAATCGTCGATAAAATTCCGTAACTGGCTGCTCCTAGAAAAACAGATAATAAATATTTCACAGGTTATGATGCCCCTCTCTTTTCTAAATCAATAATAAATTAGTAAAAATCCGCAAAAAAAAATCCTAACTAGGAATATAAGATCCTCATTACTGAAGTGATCCTATATTCGTAGTTAGGAAGTAAAGGCTTCCTGTAGATACCCTCACCCTTGGTGCAATGGACGATCGTGAGGTTATACGAATTAGATAAACTTAAAAAATCAACAGTGTTTATAATATATGACTAATAAGTTTAAGTCAATGGGTTAATTTATATATAAATGCCCCTAGACAGCGATGCCTACGCGAGCTTTTACATATTCTCTATTAAAATATTCGGCTGCGGCAAACTCTGCAGTTGCCTCAAACGAAATATAATTTCCACCTTCCGGCAATCCTTCTCTCTGAAACCGGTAGTTACTTTCTTTCACTTGCTGAACAAGTCTTGTTGGACATACAATTGTCCAATCCAATGAGGTTTTGGCGAGCTCTGTATAGACATGATGATGCTCTATTGCAGCTTCATGATTGGTACGCTTATTTTCTGTGGATTGATATCGGAGCAAGCCAGGCTCTGCCGTGCTTGGCAATATTCCAGCCGTACCTATCGTTACGATCCTGTTAATTCCTTGACTGCACATGGCCGATATAAGATTATCCATCCCGCGCATTAAAGTGCCGTTACCTTCCGTACTCAAAGCGCAAATCACGCCGCTTACACCCTTCATAGCCTCTTGAACAGTATCCTCATCACGGACATCACCAATTACTACAAAACTGTCCAAACAGGGCTCATGAGGTTTACGGACAAGGCGCTTAACTGAAACGCCTCTAGCTTCAACATATGATCGAATAAATTCCCCTGTCCTTCCTGTTGATCCAACAAGCAGCAGTGTCATTTTTAAATAACTCCCTTATTCTCTGAACTCGTCTATCATATTCGCCGGAGTTTGATCAGTTAAAGCACTAACGATATTTTTAGCAGCTAGCATGGCCATCTCGAGTCGAGTTTTAGACGTAGCCGAACCGATATGCGGTAGTGTAAGCACATTGGGCATTTGTAAGAACGGATGATTRGCATCTATCGGTTCCTGCTCATAAACGTCAAGCCCAGCTGCACTAATCGTACCCTCTCGAAGCGCTTCGACTAATGCCCCCTCATCGATCAATTGACCTCGGGATACATTTATAAAAATGGATGACGGCTTCATAAGCTGGAATTCATTCTTGCCAAGCATCCCTTTCGTCTCCTTTGTAAGCGGAGCTAATAATACGACGAAGTCGGACGAGGACAGTAAATCCTGGAGCTCGGCATAACGAACGCCTAGCTGTTCTTCCACATTAGGCTTGCGGCTGCGATTATAGTAAAGGACATCCATTTCAAATCCGAGCTTAGCACGTTTAGCAACTGCCTCACCTATGCGGCCCATTCCAATTATGCCAAGTGTAGCATGGTGTACATCCGTGCCAAACAATTTCTGACCATCTCCTGGCTTCCACTTGCCGTCTTTCACATAATGATCCAGTTCAGCAACTCTTCTTGCTGTGCCTAGAAGGAATGCAAATACCAAATCTGCAACCGTTTCGTTTAACACATGCGGTGTATTCGTACCAATGACACCCCGGCTCTTCATGGCATCGATATCAAAATGATTGTAGCCAACGCTTATCGTGCTAACAACCTTCAATTTAGGCGCATGCTCTAGAAGGTCGGAATCGATCTTCATGCCGGCTGTGAGCATTCCATCTGCTGTGGAAAGCAYTTCAAACAAAACCTCTTTAGGAATCGGACCTGTGCCTTCCCACTTCACTATTTTGCAATATTCTGCGATATAATTCTCTACTTCAGTTGGTATCGGTCGATCAATTACTACGGTTGGTTTCACAAATATTCTCCTCCGAATTCAAGTTGTTAACTCACCGTTACTACAATAGGCGCAGTAATGGTTTCACCTAAGTATTGAAATTGACCCCAAAGCTTATAAGTTCCCTTCTCAGGGAACACCGTATGAAACATGACGTTTCCGCCCGAGCTCATCTCTTCCGCTGCATGTGCGTGGATGAACTTTTCTGCTGTACTGTCCATTATGACACAATGTCCGGTCGTTCCGAGAAATGGCTCTAGCTTCTTCACTGGTTTACCAGTTTTCGCATCATTAATTCGAAATAATAGCATGACCATCTGCCCTGCTTTAATTTCAGTAATGGCCGGACTTGCGGATAAACTTATGGACAACTCGTCTATTTCTATTTTAAATAAGCTGCTCGGATTAATCAATTCAGCCGAATGAACTTCTCCCTCATCAGCCATCCACTCCTTATATATCGTTATATCATCGTTATTAGGTTTGAATTCACTGATGAATTGAAAGTGACCACTTTCCACATTCTCGATAAAATCCCTTGGAATCATTTGCTTCCCATTACTGCAAGAAGCGATTAGTAACGTTAATAATATGACAAACTCCATTTTTCTCATACAGATCCTCCTCTTAATTTGTTCTATTATCCTATTGG
>NZ_JBFUHJ010000531.1:0-3551 GCF_056402455.1 Paenibacillus sp. P4_A7
GATCATAGTGGCCTTCTTCCATACGATGTACGATGAAATCAAATTGTATTTTTCTTCGATCCATTTGACGGTAGTAATTCATCAACATCGTTTCTAAGCCACCGCGATTCATCACTGTCACTACTTGTAATATCCGGACCGGATTCAAGCTGAACTCCCCCTGTATTTTTTTTTCTAATCCAATTGATTGCTTTAAGCATGAAATATATCAAAATGGAAAATCTTAATTTAGCACTCAAAAAAAATGCTTTCCATACAAGCGGACAGTTTTTCAGTGGAAACTGTCTCATAGAAGTCTTTACCCGATCATTATTTAGGAGCGTATGAAGTGACCTGATTTTCATTCGCATAGAAACATGATTATCATCACTTATGATGTTAAGTCCTAATCCCAAAACATTGATGCATATTCGATTATTCAGAGCCAGATAATACTGCTTGGATAAATTCTTTTCCTGTATAAAAGCTTCAATAGTTACGTAAAGTTTATTGAATTTTTCTGCTAATAAGGGGTTGTGTTTTGAAGTAATAGAATCCAAATTAGCACGCCAGTAATGATAAAATGGAGTATTTATAAAGACAAATGAATTGGCAAAATAGGATGCATTAATATTAAAGAGAGAGTCTTCATTGCTCCCCACCACATGAAGATCAATAAATTGCAACTGATTTTCTTTGATAAGTTTGGACCTGTATAGCTTTGACCATACCGTCCCCCAAGCGTCCAAATATTCAGGATTCGCAAGTTCCTCACCTAAAGGACCAACGAGACGCCTTAAAATATTTGTTCGGACATCCTCAGATTTATAGGTAACCTTAGCAGGGAAATTAAATTTTTTTTCATTCGAGTGTGTGCCAAACTCACGGATGTATGTACACATAACAATGTCAGCAGTATCTTTAACAGCCGTGTTATATAATTCTTCATACATCCTAAAGTCCACCCAATCATCAGGATCTACAAAACCAATAAATTGTCCTCTTGCTGCTAAAATACCTTTATTACGGGCTGACGAAACTCCGCCATTTTCCTTATTAATAATAATAATCCTGGGGTCATCTTTCGCGTAATTCTCTAGTATTTTTAAGCTATGATCACTAGATCCGTCATTAACAGCTATAATCTCAATGTCTGCTAGGGTTTGAGATTTTAAACTGTTTAAACATCTTTCCAAATACTTTTCCATATTAAATATAGGCACGATGATACTGACTTTGGGATTCATTTTCTTCCCCCAACATAAATGACTTATAAATTATTCCTAGTTCTTCCCTCACCTGACCTAATGAATAAGAACTAACAGCCGCCACACTTTCCGCTCCCATCTGCTGTCTAAGCTCAGGAAACTTGTAAAACATCTCGATTCTCCACGCAAACGTCTCAGCATCACTAGGCTCAACAAGATAGCCGTTTTCCCCATCCTGAACGAGCTCTGAATGGCCCCTATTCTGTGTGGCAATAATGGGGAGCCCGCAAGCCATTGCTTCCATAATATTGACAGGCAAGCCTTCACGAAGACTTGAAGCAACAGCGAGATCACACATAGGCAGCAACCTGTCAATATCGCTCCGATAACCGAGAAACTCAACCATTGAAGTAACCCCAAGCGCAGCGGCTAGTTCCCTGCATGACTCTAGCAATGGTCCCTTGCCCGCTAGTAACAGTCGCACATTAGGCACTTTCTCCTTAATCAACGCCAATGCACCAATGAGCAGCTTCTGATTTTTGTTTTGGTTAAATTCCGCTGCATAAAACATTAGAAAGTCGTCTCGTTTGTAATTGAACTGCTGTCTAAGCAGGCAATTATCATTGTGCGAAATCGGCTTGTAGCGAGTTGTATCCACTCCAACACCATGAACATGAGCAATCTGTTTCGCTTTAAAATTCCGAGTCGTAGCGAGTTTATAATCCTCGTTGTTAATTGTAATTAAACAGTCCGTGATACCAGACAAGCTCTTCTCAATTGGATAATATAGCATCCAATTAAGGAGCGAGGCTCCCTTGCAGAAGTGAAAGCCATGTGCAGTATAAATGACCTTTGTCCCCTGCTTTCTTGCTTCCCGAGCAGCTAGTCTTGCCAGTACTCCTCCCATTGGTGTATGACAATGAATAATCTTGTAGTCCTGCTGCTGGATAATCGTCTTCAGTTCCTTGTACGCATTTATATTTTCCTTATGAATAGGCGAACGTTGAATGGGTAAGTCAAATTTCTGATCAACAAAAGGAAGGTCCATATCCCCATTAGCGGCGACATGAACCTCCCAGCCTTGCTCTTTAAACCATTCCAGCACGGGCAGATGAAATGCCTTGAAATGGTAATCAACAGTTGCGCAGAACAATATTTTACTCCGCATGATTAGAATCCTATCAAAGCCTTACTTAAGAGCGGCTTCCCTCTCCACAATTTTCGAAAGATAAGACATAAGCTCATAACGCAGGTCATCCCGCTTCAGAGCAAACTCTATCGTCGTCTGAATAAAGCCCATCTTCTCGCCAACATCATGCCGCACCCCATCAAATTCATAGGCATATACCGCTTCAAGCCTATTTAATGCCGCAATGGCATCGGTTAACTGGATTTCTCCTCCAGCGCCTGGCTCTTGATCGCCCAAAATCTCAAAGATAGAAGGGTTAAGAATGTAACGTCCCATAATCGCCATATTGGATGGCGCATTCTCACGTTTAGGCTTCTCAACCAAATGTCTGACGCGGTGGAAGGCTTCCTCCATCATTGTTCCGTCTACGATCCCGTAACGGGATACCTCTTCTTCTGCAACTCGCTGCACCCCAATAATTGAGGTGTGATATTGCTCATATTTCTCGATCATTTGCTGTATACAAGGCTTATCAGCAGAGATGATATCATCCCCTAGCAGAACAGCAAACGGCTCGTTACCAATAAACTTTCTGGCGCACCAAATAGCATGCCCTAGGCCTTTTGGCTCCTTTTGGCGGATATAATGAATGTCGACCATATCTGATGATTTACGGACTTCAGACAACAATTCAAATTTATGCTTGGCGGTCAGAATTTGCTCTAGCTCAACCGAGTTGTCGAAATGATCCTCAATCGCTCGTTTGCCTTTTCCGGTAACAATTATGATATCTTCAATCCCCGACTCAATGGCTTCCTCCACAATATATTGAATAGTTGGCTTATCCACGATCGGAAGCATTTCTTTAGGCATCGCTTTAGTTGCAGGAAGGAATCTAGTTCCTAGACCTGCAGCAGGAATAATCGCTTTTCTTACTCGCATTGCTCCTATCAGCTCCTTCTTTCTATTAACCTGTTACAGATACAAATTTCGGTATAACCTTGTTATTCGCGATATCAAGTAATCGCACTCGTAATTCAGCTTTTGTCATTCCATTAAATTCTGCGATCATAAGCTCTATTTCGTCGTAATAGATCTCGACAGATTTGCCAATATAGATTTTCGGGTATACTTGCTTTTCATTTATTTCGTTTTCCTTAAGCATTTCTTCAAATAATTTTTCACCAGGCCTAATACCGGTAAACTGAATGCCAATTTCCTCTACCGTGTAGCCC
>NZ_JBFUHJ010000532.1:0-3535 GCF_056402455.1 Paenibacillus sp. P4_A7
GAAATGTTCTTTCCATCGTTAATCAATCCTCTCGATCTGGATTTTTTAGTAATTACGTTTCCCAATAAAATGTGCAATATCAATCAAGTTCTTTTTCGCTGGAATATTCGGTAATCCTTCTAATGCCAGCAATGCTTTTTGAATATAACGATTGGCTAGCTGATCAGCCAAAAGCCCACCTTCGCTTTTTCGAATCATTTCGATCGCACGACTCGTATCACCATGGCCATTGCTTTCTCGAATGGCCGATATCTCTAACAATAGAGACTGTCTGATTCGTGAATCCTGTAAAGCAATTAATACGGGCAGAGTAATATTCCCTTGGCGCATATCCGAGCCAGGAGGCTTGCCAATTTGCTTCTCTGTGCCGTAAAGGTCAAGTAAATCGTCACCAATTTGATACGCCATACCAATATTATAGCCAAAACGATACATTTTGTTAGCAGTATTCCGGTCTGTTCCCGATGCAACTGCTCCTAGCTGACAGCTAATCGCGATTAAAAGTGCTGTTTTACGCCGAATACGTAGCAAATAATTACGTACGGATTGCTCTGTGTTGAAAAAATCTCGAATTTGCTCCATCTCACCAATACACATTTCAACGAGTGCCTTAGATAATATTTGATGAATGAGCGGATTCGGAAGCTGAGCTGCAATCGATAAAGCTTTGCCATGAATGTAATCACCTGTATACATCGCAATTCGATTGTCCCATTTCGCCTTTACGGTCAGTTGACCACGGCGTGTCTCCGCATCATCTATGACATCATCATGTACCAGTGAAGCCATATGTATTAATTCAAGAGGGACAGCAACCTGTTTCATTACCTCGAGCTGGTAATCTCCGAACTTTCCAGCTAACAGAACGAAAATCGGTCTGATCCGTTTGCCGCCTGCTTTGAGTAAGTGCAAAGAAGCTTCACTCAGAAGCACGTGATCATCAGACACGCTGCGTTCCAGCTCCAGCTCGATTTGATTCAGATCACCTTTCATCTTCGCATATAAGTCAAGAAGTCTCATTCGTTCACCTACTGGGCAGATTGGTTTTCAAAAAAGTAAAAGCTACATCGTGCGCAAGCAAACCAAGCTGCTTCGCATATTGGAAATATAAAGCAAGCCCTTCTTGCAGCTTGCTTCCGAAATCATATTGAAGCGAATGAAAATACATGTCCCAGTAAGCAGTATCTCCGCCAAGCTGTTCACAAGCATTAGCAATCAAAGGATCAAGATGAGTGTTATTATACTGTTTGCACGTTAAAAGCGCATTATATACAGCTTGAATAGCATCAGGCTTTGCTTCAACAACTTCTCTCCGAGCTGCAACAACTGCATAAGTCATGCCAAAGCCAGTCCATTCATTCCATAGACGTCCCAGATCAATGACATGCAGCCCTTCATTTCTCCAAAAAGCTTGGATAGCGGGATCACCAATAATTAGTGCGGCATCAGATGTTTCCAGCATACTGTCAAGCAGAGGCTCCGCTGCTACATATTCTGGCTTGCAGTCATAGTGCATCTCCATAATGATTTTAAGTAAATTGACTGAAGTAGCTGAAGTGGTTGTTACCGAAATTTTTTGCGGACGTTTCTTCGTAATCGGCTCTTTTAAAAACAATAAAATCGAGTTCACATTGCCAACAGACCCAACCGACAAATCCGGCAATAAAACATAGTCGTTTGCATATTGACCATAAGAAAACGAAGATATGGCAGACAAATCAAGCTCCCTTGATTGCAGCATCCGATTTAATTCAGACGGAACACGTGAAATAACTTTGTAGCTATTTAAGTCTGCATGTTTTTCAAACTCGTGAAAAAGCGGCCATGCATTCGCATAATCAATTCGACCGATGGTGATCGGGCGATTAAAGCCCATTCTGCTCATCTCCCCATCTTCTGTACAAATCATGTTCAATTTCCATGCTGTCCATTACTTTCCCGACAAGGAAGTCTATCATTTCATCCATGGATTGCGGTTTAAAATAAAAAGCCGGCATCGCCGGAATCATCCTAACGCCTAGACGTGACAAGGTTAGCATATTTTCCAAATGAATAGCATGCAGTGGTGTCTCTCTTGGAACGAGCAGAAGCTTTCTGCCCTCTTTCAACATGACATCCGCCGCTCTTGACATCAAATCATCGGAAATGCCGTGCGCGATCGACGCAAGCGTCCCCATCGAGCACGGCACAACGACCATACCTTCTACGCGAAACGAGCCGCTTGCTATGCTCGCTCCTATATCTGCATTCGGATGAAAGATGAGCTTGCCTTCTGCAAGTGCTGCTCCAAAGCGTTGTTCCAGCGCTAACGAGCGGCGTGTTGTCTCCCAGCCGAGCTCTTCCTTCAATACACGCCAGCCAGACTCCGTCACTACAAGATGAACCTGGAAGCTCCTGCGCAGCAGTTCCTCAATGAGCCTAATCCCGTAAATAGAGCCGCTTGCGCCGGTTATCCCTACAACCCATCGCTTTGACAAACTGTTCTTATGTATGGCCATCTGTGTCTCTACCATTGATGAAGCACCAACAAATCAACGATCGTAAACATAAACAAAACAACGCTAAGCGTACCGTTCATGCCAAAAAAAGCAGTTTGTACACGAGATAAATCATTAGGGCGAACAAGCCAGTGCTGATAAAACAGCAGCGCAATCGAAATTAATGTACCGATAAGGTACATCCAGCTTAATTCGGTAAGCCAGAACAAGCTAATAAAACCAATCGCTGTAACAATATGCAGCGAACGCGCAATCCAAAGCGCACCGGCAATGCCGAAACGAGCTGGTATGGAGTGTAGCCCTGTATTACGGTCATATTCAAAATCTTGTGTTGCATAAATAATGTCAAAACCAGCGATCCAAAGCGCAACCGTCCCAAATAACAGCCATGCAGCCGCATCAAATTCGCCTGTAATCGCAACAAAGCCGCCAAGCGGCGATAAAGCAATCGTAAAGCCTAGTACAAGGTGGCAAAGCCATGTAAACCGTTTTGTATACGAATATAGAACCAACATGACAACAGCAATCGGCATCAATTTAAGCGCAATAGGCGCCAGATTAGCACTCGCTACGAATAACATAACAATTGATACGATCGTAAATATAAGAACCTCAGCCGATTTTAACAAGCCAGCAGGAAGTGCCCGATTCTCAGTACGAGGGTTTCGTAAATCAATCGCTTTATCGATCAGTCGATTTAAGCACATAGCAGCGCTGCGCGCTCCAAACATTGCGAGCGTTATCCAACCAATCTCTTCCCATGTAGGAAGACGCTGCTCCATGACAACTGCTCCTAAAATCGCACCCATAAATGCAAACGGCAAGGCAAACACCGTATGTTCAAATTTAATCATTTCTAAAATAATACTAATTTTGCGAATCATTGCTATTCCTTCTCCTTTATCCCTATATGCAGCGCTGCTACTCCGCCGGTCAAAGGAAAGGCATTCACCTGCTGCAGCCCTGCTTGTTCAAACATTTTTGCAAGTTGCATACGATCAGGAAACAGTTTTAACGACTCCGGCAACCATTTATAT
>NZ_JBFUHJ010000533.1:0-3524 GCF_056402455.1 Paenibacillus sp. P4_A7
ATATAAAGTTGAACTAAAAAGTACTGGAGCAGCAAAAATAGAAACTAGCTTTAGCGTTGAGGGATCTCCCTCAGCCGATATACATATAAAGTTGAACTAAAAAGTACTGGAGCAGCAAAAATAGAAACTAGCTTTAGCGTTGAGGGATCTCCCTCAGCCGATATACTGCCTATAACGGGTAATCCAGTGTCGTTTTCCGGCGGAACAGTGACTATTCCAATAGTAACGACGAATATCAAAGACAACGAGCTATTGTCGATTACCGTTATGGATAGTACGGGAGCAGATCACACTTCCTTCATTACGATTGCAGGTAATAAGGTTGTCGGAAATGAAGCTCTTGTAATGCTTAATGTTCCTGATCTGAAGTTAAGCCAGGAAGCCATTTTTACAGTGAATATTAAATATGATGGTTCCATACTCAATAGTACACAACTTCGAGTATTGGCTCGTCCTGATAAAGTGGCCAGCAATTACACAATTGAAGATAGCAGCTTTAATTATAGCAATAACGCGTTAAGTATGGCAGACGAGACAGCATCGGATGGTTTCTCGGCAACAATGACAGGCAATAGCGGAAGCAGGGACATTCGTTACAAAGCTTGGGATTTTAGTATGCTGAAATACGCTGCTCCTTACGACGTATATTTCAAGATGAAAGTGGATCTTGGGACAGGCATTAGTGGTGCAGTTGTAAAAATAGGTGTATATGATCAAACTCAAAAAAAGGATTTAATCACTCCCCGAGTGATCAATGTGTCCGAACTAACAGACCATCAGTGGAAAGAATTTAGAATTGGAACAATAAATCCGAATTATGGCGTCAATCAACTTGAGTTCTATGTAGAAGGAATGGGGAACAACGAAATCTCCAGCGTTTATATGGATCATATTGTTTTGAAAGAAGCGGTACCCTATGTTATCCAAAATGATGTATTTACGCTTGGAAGTAATGCAACTACTATTCCTGATGGTTTAACGCCGGATAACCAAGTTACTAAAGTTGTGAATGGTGGAAAAGTGAATGTACCGGCAATTGAAATACCGATTGATGGAGATGGCCTAGTTGCAGGTGACTACTCTTTAATGCTATTAGTAAACCCTGATCGAGTACCGGGTACAGATTGGGATAATGCAGTGGGAGATGTGATGGGCTTATCGGTTCACGATTTGACTACGGGAGAAGTTGTGTTGTCTAAGCAAATCTATGGTACAGCAAACTCCAGTTTTATCTATAAGATCGAATATTTCGGGGGAATCCCATTGTCTCTCAAAGTCGATCCGTCACATGATTATCGAATCAACATTTATCCTACAAAAAACGCAAATAACTTCCCGTCATTCAGAGTTGACAGCTTGACACTTACAAGAGTGCTGCCGGAACTTCATTATGATTCAAATAAGTATAACAATGTTTACCCTTATAAATTATCACCGGCAAATAAAGATGGCATCAATGATTTTACGACTATTTACTATCATGGTGTGTCTGGAAAAACCGTCGATGTTACGGTATATGATGAGCAAGGCAAGCCAATTAAGAAAATTGCAGCTGCCAAATCTGCCGGGTCAAACGCTGAGGAGAAGTGGGACGGAACCGACGACCTAGGAAATACGGTTGCAAACGGATTATATACAATAGAAGTGAAACGAAATGACAATATCGTGATTTTAAGGCGAAATGTCCATGTCATAAGCGGCGTACAATTAACGAAGGCGCCTGTGAATCCCACGCTTGATGATTTCCCTAAAGGTGTTTATTATGAAGCCGGAAACATTCCTTTTATTGAATCGGATGCTGAATCGTATCTCGATAGGACATTCAAAGATATTAGCGAAGCGGGATTGAATACGGTTTACCTTTCAAACTGGCATGGGAAGCCGGGCATATACGACATTACATTGGAAAAGGCTGCGAAGTATGGATTGAAGATAATCGGGCTGCCTGATGCACATGATATGTTCAAGTTTTGGGACGGTAATTTTTGGGACTCAGAAAGCTTGTATAGCAATGATGAAGAAGAAATGTACAACACGCTTGTTAAACTAACAAACAAGGCATTGCTTTCGGAGCATTCAGACCAACTGATTGGATATTTGCTTTGGGATGAACCGAGGTCATTGTATGCTGTGAAAAAGGAGCGGTTCAGGGACAATCTTTCTTTAATTACAAGGATGCTGGAGAGCATCGATCCGAAACGTTTTACAATTATCAATTATACGATGCCCGAGGATGCGGAATATTTCTATCCTTCAAATCAAACACAATCCATGAGTTTGGATTTGTATCCTGTTTCCAATCACTATCCTGCGCCGGGGAATTTCAAGCATATCGGCACATATCCAAATGCTGCGTTTGAAGAAAGCTTGGATGCTTCTACATTGCAGATTCGAAAAGACCTTACGAACGATGCACCAGTGTGGATGATTCTTCAGGCGCATGGTGAAGAAGGGGGATTGCCGAGAGAGCCCATTCCATCCGAAATAAGAGCCATGACCTATGAAGCAATCGGTAGAGGCGCGCGTGGGTTTTCTTACTTCTTATTTCAATCCACAGTAGTCTGGAGGGGCATGGTTGACTATGACTATACACGTCGGCCACACATTTATGGAACCATCAAGCAGTTAATGAGTGAAGTTGATGCGCTCAAACCGACCATTCTTGATATGAGAAGGATCGCGAATGTAGCTGTAACAACWGGTGGCGGTGGCGGGGCWTCAACGCAGCCGTTTGATCCTGGATACTTAAGTGCAGATGTTACAACTCATGAAAGTGTMAGTWCTTCCAATAAGTATATCGTAGTCGTTAATCATAACGCGGAAGCTGMTGATGATGTGACGATAACCATTGACCGATCGAAGCTCGGGATGAGTGTCAAATCGATTGTGGGAGTAAGTAAATTAGATGGCAGTGAATCGGAAGTTGGCTTTCAGACTACTGCGGACAGCTATATYCTATCCGATGTGAATTTTGAAGCAGGAGACGGGAAGATATTCAAGCTTGTCATGAATGATGAACAAATGATCAAAGAAGTTCAAGACGATAGGTTCGGAGCATGGGGGTCCGGTAGCAGTAGAGGCGTGGCCGATATATCCGCATCGGACAATAAGACGGCAATGAAGGCCGTAGGGGACAGCAACGGCCCGATGGATTTTTATACTTACACAAGCGATGGAGGGCTTACTGTTGGCCACACTTATGATGTGTTTGCGAGAGTAAAAGTCAATTACACAACAGCCATAAGGGCGGATGTGATTAACGGCCCATCCTTTCCGAAGCCGGAAGGAAATGTATTTACGGTAGGTTTTGACTACAGTGCAGGCGGCAGTGTTCTTGAGCCAACGACAATCCCAGCAAGCAGCATGGAAAATATGTTCTGGACCGATGTGAAAGTCGGACAGTTTACAGCAACGACAGACAATTTAGCTGAGCAAGCAGCATACGTTTATGTGTCGCCTTCCAATAACAAGGCGAATATCGAGTCGATATACGTAGACAAATTTTACTATGTTGAAGCAGGAGA
>NZ_JBFUHJ010000534.1:0-3524 GCF_056402455.1 Paenibacillus sp. P4_A7
TCGTTAAATGGTGCAATATCAAGTACACAGCTTATAAGCTCATCCTCAAAAACAACATTTACATCTACGAGCTGATTGGCAATCCTACATCCAAGGCAAGTATCCGTCTCCATAAAGTCAACAAGTCTCCTTAAACCACATAATACTTATTAAAGTATTGCTCACGCATTGTTTCGTTTGTTTCCATTGCAGATGGTATTTGTGTTGATTTGAAATTTAGCAATACACCCTTATCGTAGACACAGTGATACTCATAGCAATTGGAATCATAGAGCAGTGCTTCAAGAGTTTTTGGAATACTAAAAGCAACCCCTACATTGTTAGGATTCATGATCCAATCGATTTTTTTCCAATCCAGTATGCCTTCACTTGTCTTTATTGGCGTTATGTATTCAAAATCCTCAGGCATTTCCACAAAATACATATACATACCACCGAAGTTCGAACCATCACTAGTCCAAGTTGTAAACC
Source organism: Paenibacillus sp. P4_A7 (assembly GCF_056402455.1). NCBI lineage: Bacteria > Bacillati > Bacillota > Bacilli > Caryophanales > Paenibacillaceae > Paenibacillus > Paenibacillus sp. P4_A7. The sequence goes on from NZ_JBFUHJ010000534.1 coordinate 472, forward strand.
CTTTGAATTGTACATTATAATCTTTAATGCTGGTCTCCTCATACAATTCTCGAATCATCGAATCTCGGGGAGACTCTGACTTCTCTATTTTACCGCCTACACCATTCCAGCATCCCATCCAGCTCGGTTTTTCTCGATTCAGTAATAAAATCTCTTGCCCTCGCCGGATAAAGCAAATATTATAAGTAATCATTTTCTGTTCTCCTGTGTCTTTATTAGAGGTCTTTAGTAAAAAACAAATTCAAATCATCATCCACACATACCATCGCTCCTGGAGCTACCGGCTCGTTATTATACATAACGCCGTTACCATCCAGAATATAACCCCTTCGGCAATAAATCCTTTGAGCATTTCCATAATCCTTATATAAACCAACACCGATCCCAATTCGGGCACAGGTCTTCGAAGCAATTGATTCAAAATGTTCGATTAATGTATTAGCAACGCCTTGTCTCTGGTAAGGGATAAACACATTCAAATCATTGATTTCAGGAATTTGTAGTTCATTAAAGTAAGGATAATCAGAGTTGTACTTCAGATGAGAACAACCAACAAGTATATCGTCGATATAAGCTAATAATGTCACACGTTTGCCAGTCTCGTTTTCCTTTAGGCAATTTGAATAATACTCATCAGGTCGATGAATTTGATGCTCGGCAAAAGCAGCTTTCCAATCATCAGCCAGCTGTTGCGAGGTTAACTGCTTAATGTCTATTTGCATTGGACTCTCCTTATATTCCGTGTTCTAAAAAAAAAGCCACCTATACGCATACAGGTGGTAATCATTCTTACAATGCTAAAATGTGATAACCAGCGTCCACATGAAGGGTTTCGCCTGTAATTCCTCTAGCTAGATTACTGAGTAAAAACATTGTCGCATCACCAACTTCATCCTGATCGATGTTCCTTCTTAGCGGTGCTCTATCTTCAATGGTTGACATAATATCATTAAAACCAGATACCCCTTTTGCCGCTAACGTACGAATCGGCCCTGCCGATACAGCATTAACTCTTATCCCGTGCTTTCCAAGGTCCTCGGCCAAATATTTGACGCTAGCTTCTAATGCTGCCTTCGCTACACCCATTACATTGTAGTTTTTCACTACTCGTTCTGCACCGATATAAGTTTGAGTTACAATGCTTCCACCGTCCGTCATTAATCGCTTCGCCTCTCGAGCAACAGCTACCAAAGAATATGAGCTCGCATTTTGAGCAATTAAGTAGCCTTCTCTCGTTGTATCCAAGTACTCACCCTGCAGCTCATCCTTGTCAGCGAAAGCAACGGAATGAACGAGACCATGGATCGTTTCCGTCGCAGCTTCAATCTCTTTAAAAGCAGCGATTACACTTTCATCATCTAATACATCACATGACACAGTCTGTAATGCCTCCATTTGATGATCTAGCAGCAATTTCTGCAGCTTTCCTAATGATCTTTCTTTGCGGTACGTAAAGATTAGCTTTGCACCTTGGCCATGAAGGGATTTGGCTACACCCCAGGCAATACTTCTTTCATTTGCGACACCCATTACGACGATTACTTTATTTTGCATGATGTTAGACATAGTTGTTCCTCCTAAAGATTTATAATCATTTAAAACCTAATTTGTTGAAATTGTGTTTTCACTCGGTCATATACTCTTCTTACTGCTCCGCGGTTGTCTGGAATTAAACTGATGCTCAATCTTTCCGCAATATACGCCACGTTGTCACTCACAGTCATATGCTCCGTATCGATATGATGCTGAAACGTTTCATCAGCCAATCCAGCCATACATCTATCAATCTGCTGGGCTGCCCACGATTGATTACCATCTCCGCGACTCTTTAATCTTTTCAGCAGCCGCTCCTTAGAAGCACATAGCGTAAAATGATTAATAAGGATGTTATCTTCACGAAGCTTGCCGGCAATTTCATTGAAATAATCCACATTTACAACAGTCATTGGAACAATTATAGTCCCTTTGTAATCATGATCAAGATGCTTCAACATGGAATAATTAAAGCTGCGCCACATCGGATAATGTTGGAAGTCACTTTTATGTATAGATTGAGGCATGTTCTTCTGAATAAAATAGCCAACATTTTCGGGATCATATACATAGGAGTTTTCTATTCTTCTGTTCAGCTCGAAGGCGGATTGTGTTTTCCCCGCTCCAAACGCACCATTTATCCATATTATCACTTCTAACACCTCTATGCGAAGTCTTGAGTAACTTTAATTCTTTTCATATAGATTCGCGCTAAAATGATCCCATTTCTTCCCTCTTACTAGTCGATAACCACGGCTCTGATAATATTGATTCAACCGAATATTGTCTGCCATACAATCCAGCCTTATCTTTTTCCTCTTCAGTCTGATCTGATTCTCTGCCCAATCCATGAGCAATTTACCAATCCCAGAACCTGTATGCTGTCTGCTCACARCAAATCGATGGATATAACCCGATTCCTGATCATTCAATTCATCCCAAACTAATGGATCAGTCCAGATAATTAAAAGAGTGCCTACAACCTCGCTGTCTAGTCTCGCAAGATAAATATTCGCCCCTTTTTCTAGCCATTCTGCTATTTGTTCTATTTTAAAATTATCCGGATTCCATTGCTTAATGCCCTTAGACTGCAGCCACTTCGCTGATTGTCGCCAAAGATCCAATATGATTGGTCCATCTTCAACAGAAGCGGGTTGTATATCCAGCACAATATTATCATCTACAGGTTTCATTTCATTCACTCCAATATTCAATCTTTACTCATACACTAACATAAATAACAGAATTCGTTTTTGCTAACCAAAAAGTTCTTTAACTAACTGATTTGGATGGTGCAGTTTTACAAAGTCGCTTTTGATATAGGTGTTAAACCATGTTGCATGATACACTCTCATACCGGCATCATGTGCGCCTCGCAGTTCATCAGAACCGCCATCGCCAACAAATACCACTTCTTTAGGCTGTACATCCAACTGTTTACATGCTAATAAATAGATTTGTATATCTGGCTTTGCTAGACCTACATCGTATGAAAAAATAACATTATCAAAGTATAACGC
>NZ_JBFUHJ010000535.1:0-3515 GCF_056402455.1 Paenibacillus sp. P4_A7
GACTAGCACATTCTTGACCACAATTACGGATGCAATGGCTACTGATGCAGCGCGGCATTCATCCGTAATCAAAGTAATGACGGCTTATTCGGTTTCAACTGATTTGGGAGCAGCGATAGGTCCAACACTCATTTACTGGGTACTTGGAAGTCAAAATGGCTTGTTATCCACTTACATCGTTTGTTCGGTTATCTTTCTGTTAATTGCATGGTGGTATCGCAAGGAATCTATTTTAGAACGGAGATTAGCCGGATGAGTAAAAAAATGAAATTTCGTGAGGATGGTACCTTCGTCATTGTCCAATTCTCCGATGTGGAGTTTATAGACGCAGGAGATTATGACCCGGATACACCGGAATTTAATCGCATGACGAGGGCGACAATGGAAAGCGTTATCAAACAAGAGAAGCCGGATCTAATCGTATTTGCCGGTGATGTTACAGCAAGCGCCAGAGGAAATGATCCTATTCAATCCTTACGCGATGCTGTCGCTGTAGCTGAGGAGAGCCGCATACCATGGGCGGCTGTATTCGGCAATCATGATTCAGAAGGAGCCGTTCCTCGTGAGCGAATGCATGAAGAACAGCTAGCCCACAGCTACTGTGTCGCTGAAGTAGATCCGCCTCATGTAAGCGGATCAGGTAATTATATCATTACTCTTCTGGACCAAAATGATGAAACAGCCGCTGCTTTGTATTTCCTCGACAGCGGTGATTATTCAGCTAACCCATCTGTAGGAGGCTATGACTGGATTCGAAGAGACCAAATTGAATGGTATGTCTCCGAATCGCAGAAATTGACGTCATTGAACAACGATTCGCCCTTACCAGCATTGGCGTTCTTTCATATTCCCCTGCCAGAGTATCAAGAGGTATGGGATAACCATACTTGCCTGGGACACTGCTATGAGGGAGTGAGCTCTCCGCGAATCAATTCCGGTTTCTTCTCGGCGATGGTGGAGATGGGAGATGTTATGGGGACGTTTGTTGGTCACGATCATGCGAATGACTTCAGTGGAACGCTGCATGGTATCCGCCTTTGCTATGGCCGCTCTACGCGATATGTGAGTTATGTTGATGATGTCCGCAAGGACCATTTTGAAACTGGTGCTAGAGTTATCCGATTAAAGGCAGGCGAGCGGGATTTCGATACATGGATTCGCCAAAATGACGGAACTATTGCGGTTTTGCCTGAGCATCATCCGAACCAGCCCGACTAATTATAAAAGCTTGTTCAATTATAAGAATTTATAAGTTTCACACTTATAATAGGCTTATAATTCACCGCGAAACGTTAGCTTTGCCGCTAAGGATGGCGACAGCCGTTTACGCTTGGAGGAGGCTTGTCGATAGGGATTGAACTATTACCTGGAAGGCCAAGATCCATTTGAATTGACGAATCCTATGCTTGTTCCAGGCGTTCACGCCAAAAGGGTGCCTTCAGGCGATACCCATATCGTCTATCCGGGTACGGATGGACCTTGGCTCAGCATGAGGCTGGAGTCGATGAGGATGGGTATTGAGGATTATGAATTGCTTCAACAGATAGCTCAAGTTGACCGTAAAATAGCGGATGAGCTAGTAAACTCCTGCATGACGAGCTTCACAGAAACAAATAACGATGCAGCAGCATTTCAGCAAGTACATCGTCGATTGCTCGAAGCCGCATCCATCTGATTGACAGCTAACTAACACGATAACTTCCAGCTAAGTACTTGATATTTTTATTTATCAATTTCTTAACTGGGAGTCCCCCACATCATTTTCATCAACCTACGCATGAGAATGGAGCGATAGACGTGTCCTTGCTGCGTAAGCTTTCGATTCGTTCACAGTTATCCATAATCGCGTTATCCATCACCTTTGTCTTACTTTTCATCTTATGCACCAGTTATTTGCAAATGGCTAAGATCATTAGCTCAAACAGTGAAAAATATACGAGCGATCATTTCATGCAAGTGAAGCAGACGGTTCATTCTAATAAAGATGTTCTTGAGAGAATCATGACGAACATTGCTTACAATCCGGATGTACAGAACTTTCTGACAGAGCCGGAAAATGCTCAGAGCTTAATTCATGCTAAACGAGTAGACAGCCTGCTCATCAACTCTCGAACACTAAAAGAAGGAATCGTTGACATCATCATTCACGGCGAAGACGAACGCTCGATTGATATAGCCGGTGGGAAGAGGGCCACCGTACCTTTTCTCGCAGCAATTGCGCAGGGGCAGGCCTTTCATTACTATGGGCTACAGCATTTTGGCAGTCAATACAGTACGGAAATTGTGCTTCTTATCGGGGTTAAGATCAAATACTTACAGCCTGGCGAGCAATTTATTAATAGGATCGGTACGTTATTCTTAGTTGTTGCTCCTCAAGTCCTTATGGAGAAAACCAATCCATTTTCAACGGAAATGAATGCGCTTTCGATGTTTGTCGATAAGCAGATGGGAGTGGCATTGTCTGGCAGTGACTCACAGACAATTGGGATTGAGTTTGAGAATATGCGATATGACCAAGCCGGTGTAAGCAAGAGCGAGATAGATTGGAACGGCACTACGTATGTCGCTAGTATAGAGTATTTGCCAGAACTCAAAGGCTCGATTGTAGATATGATCCCTAAAGATGCAYTGATGCGCGACATGAATGCGATTCGCTTTTCTTTTATATGGATATTTGTGTTTGGAGCTGTTTTCGTAGCAGTAATGTTCACTATTATTACAAGCAACATTTTGCTAAACAAGAACGATTCCTTAGCCAAAGAGCTTCTGGATACAAATGCGGTGCTTTCCTTCATGCAGCTAGAGAAGAAGAAAGCTGAGCTTGCATACCTGCGCTGCCAAATTAATCCTCATTTTCTCTATAATACGCTGGAAATGATCAAAGGAATGGCGGCAGTAAAAGGGGTTCATGAAATTAGAGAGGCCGCCGCTTTGCTTGGAAGTATATTTCATTACAGCGTTAAGGGGGGCGGAAATGTTCCCCTGCACACGGAGCTAACTATCGTCGAGTCATATTTACAAATTCAAAAGCTGCGTTTTGGTACCCGCTTTAGCGTGAAATTTGATGTCGATGATCTTGCCCGCAACTGCCATGTGCCGAAGATGATTTTGCAGCCAATTGTCGAAAATGCGGTTTATCACGGACTAGAGTTAAATGAAAAGCATGGTTTATTAAGCATAAGTGCTTATCTGGATGTGTACAGAGACTTGATTATCGTCATTGAGGACGATGGGGTAGGGATGAATCAAGCTCAACTGGAGCGGGTCCAATCTACATTGTCGGACGCAGAGCCCGGTGGATTGCTGATCGGCGAGGGAGATAACAGCATCGGTTTTGCCAATGTAAATGTAAGGATCAAGCTTATCTGCGGCTCAGAGTATGGACTTAATATTACTAGCAAGGAAGGCGAAGGAACTCGGGTAACGGTGAAGCTGTCGACGAAGGGGGAATTTTCGAATGTGTTATAAGGTTCTGCTAGTTGATGATGAAGCATGGGTAGCTGAAAGTCTTAAGG
>NZ_JBFUHJ010000536.1:0-3514 GCF_056402455.1 Paenibacillus sp. P4_A7
CCGTATAACCGACCGGAAAACTTCAACGCATAAATCCCCACCGCCGCCAAAATCACCGAAGGAATAGGAAAAACCGCCACATTGGAAGAACTCCTTACGAGGACTCACTCCCGCACTGTTCGTACCTGTTCCACAAATTAGAACAACGCCATATGGTCGTCCCGTCCCCGCCCGAAGCGCAATAATTGTATCGCAATTCACGTCATGCTTCGGAAAACCCAGCTCTGCGATCATTGGTCTCAAGACCTGATAATCTGCTTCTCTGTCCGCACCTGCTAATCCAAAATAAGCAAACGTAATCTCACTGCGTTTCAAGCCCGCATGTTCCAAAGCCATGTCCACCGATTCTTGTATATTGCTTTTTGCTTCGTCATAATCAATCTGATAATTGCCATTACCGCTATGCCCTTTACCTACAATATTGCCGTGCTCATCGGTGACCAGCGTATACGTCTTGCTGCCCCCACCGTCTACGCCCAAATAATATTTCAACGGATTCACTCCCATGATTGCGTGTTTGTTAATGCCTCGATGAAGTTGATTCCCGAATGATAAGCTCAGGACTTAATTGAATAGTAACGTTTCGCTTTGCTGTTCCGTTAATAATCTTAAGCAGTAATTCAACCCCTGTCCTTCCGATCTGCTCTGCCGGCTGACGTATTGTCGTTAACATAGGACGAAAATCAGAAGCAATAATCTGATCATCAAATCCGATGATGGAGATATCCTGCGGCACTTTAATCCCTTCCAATATAAAAGCATTCATTGCGCCTAGCGCCATATAATCATCCGACGTAAATACAGCAGTCGGTAGTCTGCCCGAGTTTATCCAGCCTCGAGCGATCTCGTGGCCTGTCGATATTTCGAAATCTCCGCGTTCCACACAAAACGGCTTTAATCCTGCTTTTTCTAATGCGCTGCGATATCCACGTTCCCTTTCACGACTGCTGAGAAACAGTTCAGGTCCGCTAATATGTGCAATATCCGTATGACCCAGTTCAATCAAATGCTGCGTTGCCTCATATCCGCCACTAAAATTATCAACGATAACGGAGGTTGCAGATGGATTAAGCTGCTGGTTGTCTAGCATGACGAAAGGAATCCGGTTTTTCTTCAGCTCCAGCACGTATTCATCCTCACGAATGGGTGACAATAGGATTACTCCGTCGACCCGATCCTCCTGAAACAATGACCGGTGAGCCTGCTCATCCTCGCCTGTCGTGATAGACAGTGCAAGAAAGTAACCATTTTCGGCTAAACGATCATTAACTTCCTTAACAACAGCGTCCAAAAAAGAGTCATGCAATGTCGTTAGTGAAAGTCCAATAATACCCGTCTTACCGCTTGCGAGGCTTCTAGCCGATGCGTTGGGATGGTAGTCCAATTCCTTCATTGCCTGAAGTACACGCTCTCTATTGCTTGACCTCACGCTGGGCATATTATTCAGAACCCTAGATACAGTCACAACAGACAATCCCGATTTCTTTGCCACATCATATATACTTACCTTCATGCAGACGCCATCCTCAATCCAATATGAGAAACAATTGAAAAAAATGGAGGGGGCAGCACCGTGCGCCCCTCCTCGCATTCTTATTTATTAACTCTTGCAAGTAGATCCTTCAGCTTCGTTTCAATTTCCGGAAGTACGTCCTCAACCTTTTTAGCACCATTTTCAACACCTGCAAGCTCATTTATGAACAATTCATTGATTTGCGAGTAGTTGGAAATAAGGTGATTGTATGATTCAAATCCGTATTTATAAGCTCCATCAAACACTTGTTTTATACCTTTAGGATCGATACCTTCAAAGTTGTTGTAATATTTCTCAGCTGCTTCTTGGTTAACTGGCGGGTTTCCTCCACTTAACTCGATTGACTTCTCTTGAATCTCAGTTGTAATCAGATACTTAATCCACTCCAATGCTTCTTCTGGATGCTTGGAATCTTTCAGAACAAATAGAGGATCAACGTACAACACGCTTCTAACATCTCCATTAGGATTGTATGGAACCGCAGCTACGCCAACTTTAAAGTTGAAATCAGCAGCAGCAGCTAAGCTCCATGAACCAACGACGGRCATCCCGATTTTACCGGATAAGAAGGGATCTCCGAATTGGCCGGATACCGTTTGAGAGAATTTTGGCGTAGGAGAAACTTTCTGATCATAGATAAGTCCATAAAGCGTTTTATAAGCATCCACAACTTCTGGTTTCGTCAGATTGATCTCAGAGGGCTTGCCGCCATTAGTCCACACATCATCGGAATACACGTTGGCTCCGAAATACTGCGGCCGTTGATCACGTTCACCAAATCCGAAATCAACCCCATATTGGGCCTTCTCCAGGTTATCCGAGTCCACTGTAATTTTTTTCGCGTATTCTAGCATTTTGTCAAAAGTCCAGCTCTTATCTTCATAATCAGTTGGAGGATACGCAAGTCCCGCTTTGTCGAAGAGATCTTTGTTGTAAAGCATAACGGTCACATAGCTATTAAGAGGAATACCATATGTTTTGCCATCAACCTTGTAAATGTCCATTACATCTTCAGGAATGTTGTAGTCAGCACCGCTGAGTCCATCCAAATATGGCGTCAGGTCCATCAGCATATCCTTGTTGTAGTACTCCATAAATCCACCGTAGCCCCAATGGGAGGTTACATCTGGTGCATTTTTGGCCGCAATAGAAGATTGCAGCTTGGAATCAAACTGCTCATAAGGCGCCTTCGTTACTTTAATTTTAATGTTTGGATGCTTGGCTTCAAAATCAGGAATGAGCTTCTCCACGAATGTTCTGTCAGGTGAGTCAATTGTATAATGTGTGATCGTTACTTTCTTTCCTTTGCCGCCATCTTCACTATTGGAGCATGCAGCGGTCAACATAGAAAATGCGACAATCATACTCATTGACATCGGTACCCATTTCTTCTTCATCGTTCAAATTTCCCCCTAATTTTTAATGATTTCCTCTTATGTGAATGGCTATTTGATGCCGGTGAGAACTATTCCTTCAACAAATCTCTTCTGTGCCACTGCAAAGAGCAGGACGATCGGCAGTACCGAAAGAATCGATGCAGCCATTAACAGATTCCACGGAGCTAAGCGAAATTTCGATGATATCATGGCAGCCATTCCAACCGGTAGCGTGAAGTTCTCCTGAGAATCCAGATATAATACCGGAGCAAGCAGATCATTCCAGCTCCAAATAAAGGAGAAGATAGCAACAGTCGAAAGTGCTGCTCCCGCTAGAGGAAGCGTCAAGTTCCAGTACAGTCGAAACTCACTGCAGCCGTCCATCCGGCCAGCATCATATAGTTCTTCGGGCATCGTGGAGAAAAATTGCTTCAAAAGAAAGATCATATAAGCTGATCCGAAGAATGATGGCAAAATGAGCGGGAGTAACGAATCATGTAGTCCAATATTCATAAACAGAAGAAACTGAGGAATCATAATGGCTGGATAAGGCAGCATCAAGGTACTAAGCACCAGCATGAACATAAATGCACTGCTCCTAGCC
>NZ_JBFUHJ010000537.1:0-3512 GCF_056402455.1 Paenibacillus sp. P4_A7
AGGTTTTCAAATCCTTCTTCGGTGGCTTCAGTCGCTGCAATCCGCTCATGCTTTAACGGCGGCCATTGCTGCTGTTGCTTCCTCAGGTTTTTTTTGCGTTTCAGAAACTATTGCCATCAGTCGGTTTTCCTCATCGGAATTTTTCGATTCCCGTTTCGCCATAAGTTCGCTGAACAACCCGCCTGAAGCAAGTCCTTGCTCTTTTATTTGATTAAGCACATCTTGGTCAGCATCACTGATAGTCTCCTTGCTGCTTGGCACCTCGGCCCCATTCACTACAACCCCATCTTTATTTGTTGCTGCTTCCGTAACATTTTGACCAACCGGTTCCACTTGCGAACCATCCGTCAACACGTCTGGCGTAGATGTATCCTGGGTAAATAAATAATACGCCGATAACACCACCATTAAGCTAAGCATTGATACAAGCCACACCGTTTGTCTTTTCGTGTTCATTAGAACAGCCTCCCCAATTCTTCAAATTAGTTTATTGCTTGCTTGGCAAAACAGAGATTCGATTAACCGGTACATTGACACCCTTCTCAACCGCATGGGTGATCAGCTGTCTAACTGTTTCATTCTCCGCGCCTTTGGCGACTATAAGAATACCGCGAACGCGCGGGTTAATCGTTTTAGTAATAATGGGCTTCTGATCCCCTGATACTTCGTACATGACAATCTTCCCATCCTTCGTGACGGTTGTAATATGTCGACGACCACCATTGCGGTCATTTTCATCCGTTTCGGACCTCGACTCTTGTGTGTCACTTACATACTCTGTAACTTCTGTAGAATCAATCGTTACAAGCACATCCACCGTACCGACTCCAACAATTTTCTCCAAAATATCTTTTAATCGTAATTCCATTGGCCTCTCAACTGATTCGAATGGAGAGCCGGATGAGCCGCCTGAATTGTTCCAAGCCGCTTGATCCTGTGGCAACGGAATAGGCTCCTGCACCGAACGATCGACATCCTTAAATGTCAGAAATGAATTCATAATCATCAGCACTGCTCCAATCCCGCCAACGATAAGCAGCATTCTAAGCGTTCTCACCCGTTTCGGTCCACTGGGACCGCCGCCAACAGCTGATTCAATACCTTCCAGCCATTTGGCCACCGCTCCGCACCCCCTCTCTCCATACGTTCAATTATCGAATTGCCATTTTTAACGATGGTTGGCGTACATGAATTTTTTCCACATCAACACCCCAGCCTTGTACGATCAAACGATTAATTGCGGCAGCCGTCTCAGGGTCCGCTTGTGCCCATCGTTCTTCTGATGCCTGCTGTTTGTATGTTGCGGAGTTTTCTTCATCTGTGCTTGACTCCGATTGTGTCGGAATCGTTTGTAGAATCGCGCTGTCGTCCTTAAGTTCTAAATCGAGATCAATGTCAACAGCAACTGGGAGCACATCCTCCACTGCCTGACCTTTAGCAGAAGAATCTGATTCCGAATCACCTTTCACTTGCCTATCGTCAGACTCTAAAGTAACGATGACTTGATTAATGTATGGTGTCTTCCTGCCTGATTRGACGATCCAGTTGAGCTGCGCATCAACCGACTTCACTTTTGCATGGGTACGTTCTGTTAATTCCCTTCGCATAGTGTCCTCGAGTGTACGCTCTGTCAGACTAGCTGCTTCAATTTCCTGCTTTTCTTTCATTCGTTCAGCATTTTGCTCTATCTGATCCAGGCTGGCCATTTGTGTGCTCTTGTTTTCAGTCATTTTACTCCACTGTTCCATCCCCTCATTCAGCTTGGAGCTAATATCACCTTGAATAAGGCTAAGGATCGGAGATAGGATGGTCAGTAAAATAAATAATCCAACAACGAGCCGAGCATATCGTTGCATCGCTTTGTTTGGCAGAAGCAGTTCGACGAGTCCCGCCAGCAAGATGACTGCGATTATATCCCTCAGCCAGTCGCTTAACCAAGCAACCACAGCTATCACATCTCCTTCCTTGCCTCACCTGACCATTAATGACGCATTTCCCGCCGTCAAAATAATCGTTACTGCGAGGAAAAACATGAGGCTGACGGCCGCCAGTGCAGCAAATACGTAAATCATCGTCTTTCCGATCGTCTGCAGACAATTCACAATAGGCGAATCGCCAAGCGGCTGCATAACCGCAGCGGACACGTTGTAGATGAGCGCTAATGTTAATATTTTGATAGCAGGAAAAGCGCTTATAAAGAGCAATACGATAACGCCGGCTAAACCAATCGCATTTTTGGCCAGCATCGAGGCTGAAATGACCGTGTCAGCTGCATCCGAAAACATTCTCCCTACAACAGGCACGAAGTTTCCAGTAACGAATTTAGCCGTTCGTAGCGTAACGCCGTCTGTCACAGCTCCCGTCACTCCCTGTACGGAAATGACCCCCAGAAAGACAGTCAAGAGTACACCCAAAACACCTACACCAATATTTCTTAGCAAAACAGCAAGCTGTGTTACTTTAAACTTTTCTGTCAATGCGCTAGCTATATGGAGCACCGCCGAGAAAAATAAGAGCGGAAAAACAACCGTATAAATTGTCGTTCCAACAGCATGGATCATAAAAATAATTAACGGATGAAGCACGGATACAGTAACTATATTTCCCATAGAGGCAAGCAAGGTGAGGAGCAATGGCACCATCGCCAGCATGAATTGAATCATGCTCTCTATGGCTCCTCTCGCATAGCCAATCGCTACATGAAAGCTATTAACTGCAATAATGATCATGACCATATAAGTGATGGAGTAAGCTACTTTGCTAACCGCATTTCGCTCAAAGGCGTTCTGCAAAGTTTCAAGCACCATGCTGAATACAGTAAGCATGACGATTGTTACGAGCAGTTTGCCGTTATAAAGCACTTCATGCAGCATGTACCGAAGCAAGCCTTTCAGCATATCGGTTAGTTTTAGCCCATCACCTCCAGGAAGAATCATTTCCATGAAAGTCGGAATCTTTTGTTCTGGAAAAAAACCGCCATACTCACTTCGCAGCATGTTCCAATAGGACTCAACTGCTTGCGTATCTAAACCGCCTAATTGCTCTGTTGCAAGCTGCTTGCTCAATTTTTCAGGGCTTAGTTGTTGTTCGATCTCGCCAGGCTCTACTCCGTTCGCGCTTTCCGCGTAGCCAATGACTGGGACGTAGGAGAGCAAGAACGATGCAAACAGGAGGAACAGCAACAGCTTGGCCCGATTGTGGGCCTGAGTAGGCTGTATCATGCGCATCAGCCTCCGTCCGGCAGTAAGCCAATTACCGTCTCAACGATAACGCTAATAATGGGAACAGCCATAACGAGAATCAACACCTTGCCGGCAAACTCTATTTTTGATGCCATACCTTCTTGACCCGCATCTCTCACGATTTGTGCACCAAACTCGGCAATGTAGGCTATTCCAATTATTTTCAATATCGTCTTTAGATAAATGGAAGGGATGCCCGCTCGAGTAGCCAAATCCTCCAGCACGGATATGACGATTTCGATTTTGCCGATTACGTACAGGAATATGAAC
>NZ_JBFUHJ010000538.1:0-3489 GCF_056402455.1 Paenibacillus sp. P4_A7
AGATGAAATTACCCTTCTAAAGGTTTGGAAAATCGTGATTAAGGATTGAAATTTTTAGCGACTCAAACCCTTGCTATTACTGAGCTATTATCTGAAAGATTGGAAAAATGACTGCGATAGAATGTATGTTCTAGTTTTTGGGAAAGGTCCGAATTTCTCGTAAGTTGAAAAAGATTGAATTGGTGCTGAGAAGTTGGAAAAGATTTATCGGTTTTCTCATAAGTTGGTAATGGTTTGCTCTGAATTTCCTCATAAGTTGAAAAGAGTAATATAGAAAAAGACTGAGGTGTAGCATATGCTACACCTCAGTCTTTTTAATTCATCCCATTCCTAAGCATTTGTCGACCGTCGAGCAGATTGAGATAGCGTTCAACTTGAGTGAGAAAAAAATGCTAAATCAATTTATTTTGATTTAGCATTGACGTCTTAGGAACATGTATGTTAAATTGAATTTACGAATGATTAATCAAAAAAAATTGATTTAAAGAAAGTAAGTCTTTCGATAGGAATATGGATGATTATTTAGGTCCTATTTCTACCGCTGTTCATAATGAAAAAAGAAGGTGATCGATATGGTTCCAAATATTCCATTCAAAGATCTGGAAGCAAAATTCAAAGCACTAGCAGATGAAAAACGTCTTCACATCCTATATGAATTGGTTCAACGCGGGAATACTTGTGTCTGCGAACTTGTAGAAATCATCGACATGCCTCAGTCTAAGTTATCGTACCATTTGAAAATATTGTTGGACGCGGGTTTACTTATAAAAGAGACGCGCGGCACATGGAGTTACTACGAGATCAATCAAGATGAAGTGGCTCAAATTCTTTCAGAGAAACTATGCTGCATCTTCAGACCAAATAAAAATGACGACAAATGTTGTTGCTGATTTTTTTAGTTAGTYAATCAAAAAAAATTGATTTAACAGGAGGAATTACGATGATAAATTCAATGAACAATATAGATGCTACAAACACTACGAATCAAGGGAGTTGTTGTGGAGTGCCTACTAGTGAAAGTAACAAGATGCCTGTTGCCATTATAGGTGCAGGACCAGTGGGCTTAGCCGCAGCCGCGCATCTCATTTCACGCGAAGAGTCCTTTGTACTATTTGATGAAGGAGAAGATGTGGGCGCCAATATTATGAAATGGGCACATGTACGCTTATTCTCTCCTTGGGAGTTCAATATAATAAGGCTGCAAAACAATTATTACTCTCAAACGGTTGGATAGCTCCAGATAATGCCGCAATTCCTACAGGTAAAGAATTAGTTGATACGTATTTAAAACCTCTGGCGGAAATGCCGGAAATGAAGCCTTATATTCATGTGAAAGCGAAAGTAACAGCCATTAGTCGTAAGGGATTAAGCAAAGTCAAAACACAGGGGCGTGAACAGCTTCCGTTCGTCATCCATATTGATAAAAATGGAGAACGGTTCGTGTTTGAAGCAAAAGCAGTTATCGATGCATCTGGGACTTGGACTAATCCCAACCCAATCCATTCTGCGGGTGTATTTACAGCGGAGGAACGGTCTCTCCATAATCAGATATATATTACGGAATACCCGATATACTAGGGGATCACAAGGAACGTTATAGCGGAAAGAAAGTCCTTGTGGTTGGCAGTGGTCATTCAGCTATTAATACACTTCTGGAACTTGGGACACTTAAGGAACAGGTAAATGATACTGAGATTGTCTGGGTACTGAGAAAATCAAATCTTGAAGACGTGTATGGCGGACGGGACTTAGATAACCTTCCAGCAAGAGGAGAGCTTGGTATACGCATCCAGCAATTAGTTGAGTCGGGTATCGTCAAAGTCATGACTCCATTCCATATCGAAGAGTTACAAAAGAACGGGGAAAAAGTCAAAGTCATTGGTTCCAATGGGGGAGAATGGGCTTCATTGATGTAATCGATGAAATCATTTCAAACACGGGTTCCCGTCCGGATGTATCCTTTGTGCGTGAAGTTAGAGTGACAACGGACCCTGGTTTGGAAAGTGTGTTGGAGTTTGCTCCATTAATTGATCCCAATGTTCATAGTTGCGGGACGGTTAGACCACATGGTGAAAAGGAACTGCGACAGCCAGAAAAGGATTTCTATATTGTTGGATCCAAAAGTTATGGGAGAGCACCTACGTTCTTGATGGCTACCGGTTATGAGCAGGTAAGATCCGTTGTTGCAGCCCTCACAGGGGATATGGAATCAGCTGAAAGAGTTGAACTGGACCTACCGGAAACAGGAGTATGTAGTATTGGTACCAAATCAAGTAGTGAACCTGAAATAACGGAAGGGTCGAGTAGCTCATGCTGCATACCTGTGTCTAAATCTTCTTCTTGTTGTAGTTAAGGTGATAGGGTAATTGAACGACAAGCTACTGTGCTCCATTCATCATGGTGAAGTAGCCTTTTTTATGAATTTTCAACATTATGAAACTTAAGGAGATTTATCATGACAATTTTGTATGATTCAATCATTATCGGTGGGGGGGCAATCTGGTCTCGCAGCTGCCTATTACCTACAAAAAGAAAAACTCAACTTTATTATATTGGAGAAAAATTCAACGAATCTGGGATCATGGGCAAATTATTATGATAGCCTCACGTTATTTTCTCCAGCTGCGTATTCCTCATTACCAGGACTCGATTTTCCAGGGGGAGCAAATTATTATCCTCGTAGAGACGAAGTAGTTCAATATTTGAAGTCGTATGCGGCTCATTTTAATTTCACTATTCATCATAATATTGAAGTGATTAAAGTAGAGAAGAATGAAGGTATTTATATCATCAAGTCTTCAAATGGTGAAATCTACCGTGCACGCTCAATCATATGTGCAAGTGGTGCTTTTACCAAGCCGAGCATACCGGATATAGCTGAAATAACTTATTATAATGGKATGATTTTGCATTCGAAAGATTATAGAAATGGTGAAGCGTTTAGAAACAAAAGAGTTATTGTTGTCGGAGGAGGCAACTCAGCCGTTCAAATTGCAGTTGAGCTTGCAAATACTGCGAATGTTACGATCGCAACGAGAAGCCCCCTTAAATTTGTACCACAGCTAATTTGGGGTAAAGATATTCATTTTTGGCTCACCCTCACAGGGTTAGACAAATCAGCGATGGGAAAACGTTTATTGAAGAAAAGTAGCGACGGAGTAATAGACAAAGGTATTTATCAAAATGCCATTGCTCAAAATAAACCTAACCCCAAAAAAATGTTTAAAAAGTTCACAAAAACCGGAGTGGTTTGGGAAGATAATACCCATGAAGATGTTGATGCAGTTATTTTTGCTACCGGATATATACCGAACTTTGCATATCTGAATGAACTTAATGTGTTGGATGAATCAGGAAAACCAGTAGAGAAAAACGGTATAAACCAATCATCTGAAAAAATACATTTTGTTGGTCTACCTTGGCAAACTTCTCTTTCTTCAGCTACGATTCGTGGATCGGGTAAAGATGCAAAGTTAGTTGTGCAAAGTC
>NZ_JBFUHJ010000539.1:0-3480 GCF_056402455.1 Paenibacillus sp. P4_A7
AATCAGGATTATATGTAAGGAGAGAGAGCAGCCAAATTTTCGAGTCGCTGACCTTTAATCAGCCGGAGTTAAAATTTGCTTTACCGCTGTATGATTTGAAAAATAATCAGATTCGCAGCACCTTTAATATCGGTGAACGGTTCTATGCCTATGCGAAATATGATTTTTTGTATTCAGATGGAGCTAAAGGCAGCGTGTTTGTAATACGTGAACGGAGTCCCTTTGCGGAGCTGACGCGTAAGCTCCTGCCGATCCTATCACTTATTTTGATTGTCGTGCTCATCGTCTCAAATATGTTATTGTATCGCTGGATTACGCGAAGTGTCATTAAGCCGTTGAACTTGCTTAGGAGCTCTGCGAATCGCATTAAGGAAGGTAATTTGCAATTTGAACTCAATTTGCATTCGAATGATGAGATTGGTCAGCTTAATGAAGCATTCGAGAGTATGCGGCAGCGACTTCAGGAGTCTGTGGATCTACGTCTGCAATATGAAGAGAATCGGAAAGAGCTGATCTCGAATATATCTCATGACCTGCGAACACCGATTACGAATATCAAAGGGTATATTGAAGGGATTCGAGATGGAGTGGCTGATACTCTTGAGAAAATGGAGATATATGTTGATATTATTTATACGAAGGCCGTTGATATGGACAAGCTGGTAGATGAGTTGTTTTTATACTCTAAGCTGGATTTGAAACAAGTTCCATTTATGTTCGAGCCAGTAGATATTATCGTATTTCTGGATGATTGTATGGATGAACTGAGGTACGAATTAGAGGGCAAGGACATCGTGATCAATTGGGATCACTATGAATACGAAAATATAATGGTATCCGCGGATTTAGAGAAATTAAAGCGTACGATCTTGAACATTATTGATAATGCACTCAAATATATGAATAACCCGAGCAAACAAATTAGTGTCTCTATTCAAGCTGATTCGGAATGGGTGACAATCGAATTCAAGGATAACGGTATGGGTATCCCGGATGCGGCTCTACCACATATCTTTGAACGATTTTATCGGGCAGAACAATCGAGGAATTCATCAAAAGGCGGGAGCGGATTAGGGCTGGCGATTGCCCGCCAAATTATTGAAGGACACGGTGGTTCCATTTGGGCGCAAAGTGAACAAGGCGTAGGGACCAGTCTTTTTTTGAAGCTGAGACGAACAAACGAAGGAGAGCTTGATAGCCATGACACGAATTCTAATCATTGAAGACGAGACGACAATTGCTCAGCTTGAGCAGGACTATTTTCAATTAAACGGCTTCTCGGTTGATTTATGCCATAGCGGAGATGAAGGGCTGCAGCTCGCTCTTAAAGAGGAATACAATCTGATTATCATCGATCTGCTGCTGCCAGGGATGGATGGGTTCGAATTATGCCGCCGTATACGTGAAGCAAAGGAGGTTCCCATTTTAATAGTTTCAGCAAAGAAAGAAGAGATTGATAAAATCCGCGCGTTCAATTTGGGAGCGGATGACTTTATTACAAAACCATTCAGCCCAAGTGAATTAGTGGCGAGAGCGAAGGCGCATTTAACTAGGTACGACCGATTGCTGAATAAGCAAAAGCCAGTTGCTCAAGATGAAATTCATATCCGCGGACTGCTCATAGATAAAGCTTCACGGAGAGTGTTTGTAAGGAATAAAGAAGTTGCCATTACAACACGTGAATTTGATCTGCTTGTATTTCTAGCAAGTAATCCAAATCGTGTATTTGGGAAAGAAGATTTATTTGAACGGATTTGGAAAATGGATTCTAGCGGCGATATTGCGACGGTTACGGTACATATTCGCAAGCTTCGGGGAAAACTTGAAGCTGATCCTTCTAACCCGCAATATATCGAAACCGTCTGGGGTGCAGGATACCGTTTTACCGTATAGAATCGTGAATATTAGTGAAGTTTCCAAACATTTTAGCTGCAGTTTATATTTTGTTAATATAACGTACCTTAGCAATTTATCTCTATCCTCTATCATATAAGTTATRGGCAATATGAACTGAAATGAGGAGGAATTTATAATGAACCCGATTACTAAAAAAGTAGCAGCAGTGATGATGGTTGCTGCATTAGGAGTAACTTCATTACCCTATGGGAATTTAAATGTACAAGCAGCGACAAGTCAAACAGGTATTCAAACAGCGTCTCAGCTGTCCGATAAGGAGATCCAAGATGCTGTCAGCGAGCTATTCAAGCTTGGCTTGATGCAAGGTTATCCCGATCACTCGATGGGTGAGCAAAGACAAATCAATCGCGCTGAATTAGCCAAATTGGTAATCAAAACGTTCAATCTGGAAGGGACATCTGAGAATCTAGTAGAGCTTACGGATGTTGATCCAGATGCATGGTATTACTCCTATGCAGCTGAACTTGTAGGACTTGGTATCATGAAGGCAGAGAACGGACAGTTCAATCCGCGAGGCACAGTGTCAGATCTGGAACTTGTGCAAGTCGTATCCAAGGCATTGAAGCGTGATGAGAAATCCGTAAATTACTGGATGGGTAGTTTTTATTCAGCAAGCAGCACTGCATCACGCGGAGAAACCGCCTATTTGCTCAAAGCCGCTCGTAAAGCCATTCCTTCAGAGCAGGCTAAGATTACAAGTGTTAGAGCGTTAAATGCAATCACAATGATCGTAACATTCGATAAGGCACTTCTGGCAGAGGATGAATTATTTGCGAAAGCAAAAGAAGATTTTATGTTTAATGACGGATTGACATTGACAAATATGCCTCGTCTGAAGACCGGATCAGTTGCAACCTATATCGTTCCAACTTCTGTTCAAAAAGTAGGTACAACGTATAACTTAACATACAAAGGTCAAAAAGCCGGGTCCATTACAGGCAGTGGAACGAAATTGGAAATGACGGCAGCTAGTCAAGTAACAAACGATACATTCGAGGTTGAATTGCTGAAGGCGGATGGCGTTGTAGATTATGGATATGTTATTTCTGCGTACAGCGGGGGCCGAGGTGCAAATGCATTTGTTTTGAATGATCGTGATCAAGCAGACGGGAAAACCTATCAAATTATCTCATCTATGCAAGCGAGACAAGTCACGATTACACCTGAAGGCGGTCAGCCGATCATCGCCAAATATGTACCGTTTACGCAATCGACAGATGGAAAGCAAGAACCGAAATTCCGTCTGCCAGAAGGACAAGTTCTAACTCCAGGCGTAAAATATACGGTCTCATCCGATTGGGCGAATATTGCAAATTCTTCATTTGTAGCAAAGGAATTCGCGCCGCTGCAAGTAACAGGTGCAGAAGCAGTGAGTGAAACCTCAATTAACGTGACCTTATCGCAAGACCCTGGTGATGAATTATTCTCAGGCCGAAATATTGAACTGACAGCTCCAAACGGAGATAAGCTAGTAGCAGCTTATAAATACTCTAGCCGTAAAGGTGCAGTAGGTGTGTTTGAAATTATACAAAATAGTAAAGTGAGCGCGGGAATGACATATAC
>NZ_JBFUHJ010000540.1:0-3472 GCF_056402455.1 Paenibacillus sp. P4_A7
ATCCAGCTCTTCACCGAGTCTAACTATATCCTGACCTTTAATACTATATCGAAGCATCTTGCCCAGCGCTGCAATCATATCCCGTATTTCCATCGCACCGACTTCATTGGCCATTCCTCTCAGCGATTCTAGCATATTGTACAAAAAATGAGGATTTACCTGCAGCTTTAAGAATGCGAGCTCCGCCTGCTTCTTCAATAATCCCAATTTCATAATTCTCGTTTCGGATGATATGACTTCATCGGTCAAATGATCAATTTCATCCAACATACCGTTGAACCTATCGGCCATTACCATAATCTCGTTATATCCAATCAACTCTAATCTCTTTTGACTGTGATAGATATTCTTGACCTTCTGGACCTGAATAAACCTCATAAAAGACTTGATTGGCTCAAGTACGTTACGGCTGATTACCCAAAGCAGTAAGCACATGATGGGGATAAAAATGATCAAAATCCACCCATATACCACTTTGATTTTTTCCAATCCCCGGAACAAATTCTGTTTCGAGTAGATGTTCACTATTCTCCCTTGTAGATCAGGCAACTCCGTTGTTTGAATGACGTATTTTTCATTATCCTTAATCGCGGCGGTATCCAGTTTTCTCCCGATCATCGCCATATCGTTGCTTGAGGAAACCGTCCCATTGCGATCCAACACATAGAAGTTTCCAAAGCCATTCTCAAGCATGATGTTAAATTTCGGAAACAGTGCGTTCAAATCCAATATGACAATAAAATAACCTAGCGTATGCGATGGATATATGTTGTTAATTCGAGAACCGATAATAAAGTAATGATGACCGACACCGTTATCGACCATTTCTTTCAATCCAGCATAATAGGGCTTCAATCGTAAATCCGGACTATTTTTCATTTCCGCAATGGTATCTATTACCGTCTTCCTCTTGTTTTTATCTGACATGAGGTTCACATTATTACCATTTTCACCTATGATGGTCATATCGACTATCCCGTTCTCAAGCTGACTAATGGTGGTGAATTGGGAGTCGACTTTTTTAAATAAGTCAATCTTATCAATTAGATCAGTGGATTTTAAATACTGATGAACATCCATATTGTAAGAGGTATTAATAACCAATCCATCAATATTCTCGATTTGGGATTGGATATATTGTGTAATTTTATCCAAAAGTTCGATCGAATACTCTTCGTTTTTTTCATAAATCATTTTCTTAGATTGAGAATAAGTCAAGAGCATGACCACTGCGACGACCGATACGAAAAGAATAAATATCATTAAAAATTGTAGCTTAATAGGCCTTTTTTTCAAATAATCCATAAAGTTTCCTCCCTGATCTGATGGGGGATTTTAACATGCGACTCACCAATTTATCCCAATATATCATTCCCGCGAAATGGAGACAATCCTATAACAGGATAAAATAATCATGTTCAAAAGTGAAAAAGTGTTGATGTAGGATGGTTATTCCTATACCAACACTTTTTATTTTTGGTATATCGTCGTTGCTATCTAATATAACAAACCGAAAGCTGAGTATTGATGTAKATATTTACGGGGGCGAGCATTGTAATAACAAAGGAGTGTTATATACATAAGAAGGGCCGGTTTCATTAAGATCCTTGAAGCATCTTAAGAGACCAACCCTTTTCCTGTTACCCTTTCAAAAAATCAACGAACTTCACCGGAGAGCCGCTAGCAACGGATTGTACAGATAGCGGGAATACCGAGCTCCATGTCATCGCGTCATACACGTCTATGGCAGGCTTTCTGTTCTCCAGAATAGCAGAAACAAACTCATGCATAACGAAGAAATCTCCTCCACCATGACCGGTATTAAGCGCTTGCTCCGACCATTGCTTCCAGTTAGGATGTTCCCACTGCTGTTCATAGGCCCACAAAGATTTCCACTCTGGATGTTGCCCGGCAATTTGATCTTTCTCTAACCATACGAGTGGATCTTCCCCGCCAAACCGCGGAGCTAAATAGGATCCTTCTGTACCTTGCAGTCCATAGTGGTTCATGTTGTGCGGACGTGCTGACTGTATATCGACGCGAAGCGAGATCAGGACGCCGTTCTTCGTGCGAATAAGTGTACTGGAGCTGTCCCCTTGATTCCAAAATCCAACTTGTGATCCAGGGTGTTCTGCACCGAAATGCTCCAGAAAATATTTAGAGGAAGCCCGACTTTTGGAGTTAACGGTAATGAGCTCTTCGAAAGCATCACCACCCTCCTTGTTGATCCCGAGCCACTTAGCGATCGGCCCGAGTGAATGGGTAGGATATGTACTACCATTAAAATCTCGAATATAGTCACCACGCCAGGTCAAGCTGCTGTCACTGCCATGCAGTAATTCTCTTACATCGTGAATATAGCCGCACTCCGCATAAGTAATTTCCCCAAATGCCCCAGCGCTGGCCATATGCTGGACCATCATATTTTCTCGTGTATAACAATAATTTTCCGCCATCATATAAGTCAGGCCTGTTTCCTTGACCGCTTCAATTAACTTCCAGCTATCTTCCAAGGTATGCGAACCGATCACTTCACTTAGCACATGTTTTCCCGCTTTAAGTGCAAGGACTGCCTGACTTGCATGGATCAACATCGGTGTTGCTAGGAATACTGCATCAACCTGAGAGCTTTCGAGCAATTTCTCGTAGCTTGTGTATGTCGTGATACCCGGAAACCTCTCTTTCCAACCCTTCAACACGTCCGAATTCAAATCACATACCGCCGTCAATTCCGCCTTCCCCAACAAGCTGCTAAGCGCATTACCGAAAGCTGCTCCTCTTTGCCCGCCAACAACCGCAAGCCGAACCATTTTACTCACCTAGACCCCTCCTCATGAAATCGTAATATTAAATGCGTGCTCAAGTGATTATTGCTCCGCAACAAGGCGATTTGTTAATGCTCCGAGCTTCTCAATTTCAATCGTTACGACGTCACCGTCTTTCAAATAAATTTGACGCTCCGGCGGATAGCCCATAACGACGCCTTCTGGCGTTCCGGTAAGAATGATATCTCCCGGCGATAGTGTGAAATGCTGCGAAATGTAGCTGACAATTTCGTCGCAGTAAAAAATCATATCACTTGTATTAGACTCCTGGCGAACCTCGCCGTTAACGATTGACTTGATCGATAAATCATTTGGATTGCCCACTTCGTCGGCTGTAACTAAATAAGGTCCGAGCGGAGAGAATCCATCACAAGTCTTGCCAAGCAACCATTGCGGCGTCCGCAACYGCAAGTCGCGAGCGGACAAATCGTTCACGTTGCAATATCCGAATACATAGTTCAGCGCTTCTTCTTTAGGCACATATTTCGCCTTTTTCCCGATAACAATAACCAACTCGGCTTCATAGTCGACTTTATGGGACACTTTCGGAAGGAAAACATCTTCCTTGTTCCCTGATAATGTATTGTTAAATTTATTAAATAGGATTGGATACTCGGGCACAGGCAAATTGGTTTCCTCTGCATGCT
>NZ_JBFUHJ010000541.1:0-3456 GCF_056402455.1 Paenibacillus sp. P4_A7
TCTCTACACACTATTTCAAAAAATAAAAAAGTCATGCGTCAGGGTAGTTTTACTCCACCTTAGCATGACTTTTATTAAAAATAACCATTTAATAAACTTACATTTTTATATGGCTAGTCAAGTTTATGAACCTGCGGAAACTTGAGCCTTTTTCAGCAACTCGCGGCGTACTACTGGAGCTACATCCGTCGCTAACCGTTCAATGGAGGCGGCTACCTTTGCAAATGGAATACCTCCAATATCGAATTGGGCCATATACCGGTTATGACCGAAATATTCATGCTGGGCAAGTATCTTCTCAATAATCTCCTGAGAGCTTCCAACAGCCAGCGCTGTATTGGGAGCAGTCAACTGTTCGAATTGACTTCGAGTCAATGGTGCACCACGTTCCTTACCACCCATAAATTGCGATACATAATGCGCGTAGTAGGGGTAATACTCATCTCGAGCTTGTTGTGATGTATCCGCAATGTAGCCATGGCTCGTGATAGCAACCTTTAGTTGCTCTTTCTGGTGCCCAGCCGCAGCTCCTGCATTTTTGTAGGCATCGATAAGTGGCTTAAAGCGTTGTGGGTCCCCCCCCAGAATAGCAAGCGTCATTCCGACTCCCAAGGAACCAGCCAGCTCAGCACTTTCTATCGTACCTCCAACACCAATCCATACAGGTAATCGCCGCTGCATCGGACGTGGCGCAATCTCAGCATCTGTTAATGAAGTACGGTAATGACCAGCCCATGTCATTCGTTCGTGATCGTTAAGCTGCTGTAGCAGGTTAATCTTCTCAGCGAATAATTGCTTATAATCTGATAATTCATAACCAAACAATGGAAAGGATTCTAAGTAGGCACCTCGTCCTGCAATAATCTCTGCACGTCCATCAGACAACAAATCCAAAGTTGAGAAATCCTGAAACACTCTTACCGGATCTGACGTTCCGAGAACAGTCGTGGCACTAGTCAAGCGGATTCTTTTCGTTACTCCCGCGATAGCGGCCAATACAACAGGCGGTGAAGAAATAACGAAATCAAGACGGTGATGCTCTCCTACTCCAAACACATCTATACCAGCCTCATCAGCAAGCTTCGCTGCATCAACAACTTCTCTCATACGCTGGCTAGCACCCATTGCTTGTCCGGTTTTATAATCGGTGGAAAGATCGCCCAGTGTATATATACCGAATTCAAATTGTGCTTCGCTGCTTTTATCTGCATGGTGACTTTGATTCATCCGTTACTCCTCCTTGAGAAAACCATTCTATCTTCACTAGTATAATAAGCAATGTTTATCTCATTTGATTGGGCAGTTACTTTACGTAAGTAATGATACATAATATATTTAATATAGTCAATTCAATCCTATATACTCCTCTACTAATATAACCCTGCGGACTCTTGCAACAAAGGAAAAGGCCTTGTTTCTCTGCTTATGCAGAGTACCAAGACCTTCTTCATATTTTTTATACGACCTTTTCAGAAGTTAAGTCCAGCCATTCACGTTCTTCTTTCGTCAGATGAATAAGTGATCCTTCATCGCATGATCTAAGCTCCTCTATACTCTGAGCACCGATTATAGCACAAGTAGGGAACGGCTGATTTATTACATAAGCAAGGGCGATTTGAATCGCGCTTACTTGTTTCTTTTCAGCTAGCTGACGCGCTCTCTCAAGACGCTCCCAATTCGCATCGTTATAAAATACGCGGACAAGATCTGCATTATCGCGAACTTCAGGAGTGAATCTCCCTGTGAAAAATCCTCTGGCCTGCGAAGACCATGAAAGCAGTGGAAGCTGACTCTCTTCATGCCAAGCACATGTCTCTTCATCAGCAGATACACACCCCGTCCAGAATGGCTCATTTGGCTTAGCCAAGCTTAAGTTCGGACTGCTGAACGTGAAGCCGGCAAGCCCATTCGCTTCTGCATATTCGTTCGCCGCTTGAATTCTCTGCCAAGACCAGTTCGATACACCAATTGCTCTAACAGCACCGGATTTAACATGCTCGTTAAGTACATCAATAACGACACTAACTGGGATGTTCGGGTCATCGCGATGCAGTGCATATAGATCAATATAGTCGGTTTGCAAACGCTTCAAGCTTATCGCAAGCTCTTCTCGAATTGCTTCTGCGTTAACTCGCGGTCCATTTTGATTATGGTGAGCACCTTTTGTCAAAATAACCATTTTCTCTCTATTGCCGCGTTCCTTCATATAACGTCCAATAACCTCTTCGCTTTGGCCACCGCAATAGATATAAGCGGAGTCGATGGAATTGCCGCCAATAGCTATAAAAGCATCTAAATTCGTTGCTGCCTTCTCATAACTATCATTAAAAAAATAATCCGAGCCTTTCATCAATCGCGATACCGGTTTATTCAAGCCTTTGATTTGAATATATTCCATACAAATCGCCTCCTACATCTTATTTATAGAGTTATTCTAGTACGTTCACGAGCAGAAAGCAGGCACGCATCAATTACTTTCATATTTTTCACGCCATCCGAAGCACCAAATGTCAGCGGCGTTCCTTGTATGATTGCTCTTGCTAAATAATCAGCTTGCTCCGTATATTGGTTTACATGTGGAACCTCAACTTCTCTACTCCCATTTGCGTGCACGAAGAAGTTACCGCTGTCAGGAGAACAAACAAATGCAGAAGGTACTTCAATGCTTCCAGCTGTTCCAAGCACCTCTAATGGGTTCCGGTAAGCTGCCCACATCCCGCAATCAAAGGAAAGTGAAATCGAGTTTTCAAACTCGATTAAGCCTGTTGCCATCATATCGACATCATCATGCTCCGGCGAGAACAAAGCTTGAACCGTAACTGCCTCAGGCTCTTTGTCTAACAATAGACGAGCTACATTAATTGGATAACAGCCGACATCGTAAATGGAGCCGCCGCCCCAATCCTTACGGTATCTGACATTTTCTTTATGGCCTGCATTATTGAAAGTGAAAGCGCTGCGTATGCCGCGGAGCTCACCAATTTCACCAGAAGCTATGACATCTTTTATCATTTGATAACGCGGATGATGGYGGTACATAAATGCTTCTTGCAACAGTACTCCTGCTTTCACACATGCCTCTTCCATCTCTGCGGCTTCTTTTGCCGTTAAAGCAAGCGGCTTCTCGCACAAAATATGCTTCCCTGCCTCAGCTGCACGTATCGTCCACTCTCTATGTAAATGATTTGGGAGCGGAATATAGACGACGTCTATGGAATCATCCTCTAATATAGCTTCGTAGCTTCCATAAGCTACAGGAATGTTGAGCTCATCAGCCGTTTTTTTGGCTTTTTCAATATCGCGGCTCGCGATAGCTGCTACTTCGTTTAATTCAGAAAGATGTACACCTGGAATTACTGCACCCTTGGCGATACTCGCGCACCCAAGGATGCCCCATTTTAGTTTTTTTGCTGTCATGCTATAATCACCTCGACATTTATTTTTATGACTATATTG
>NZ_JBFUHJ010000542.1:0-3443 GCF_056402455.1 Paenibacillus sp. P4_A7
ACAGAACAGACCTTTACGGTCGCTGGAACTGTAACATTACCGGAATTTGTGAAGAATCCGAATGATGGTGTGGAATTGACAACAAGCATTAGCGTAACGGCTAAGCCTACCGAGCTAGTGGCCCATTGGAAGTTCGATGATGGATCCGGTACAACCGCTGTTGATTTTTCAGGAAAGGGCAATAACGGAACATTGATTGACACTCCAACTTGGAATAATGCAGGCATGATCGACGGAGCACTTGAATTCAGAGGTGGTTCATCAAAGGCAAGGGTTGAGGTCGTCCCTACCGCATCGTTGAATGAAACGAGTGAGGAGACCGTGTCGTTCTGGTTCAAAACTTCGAAGCCCGCAAACGGCTACTCTAGCATTTTCCGACAAGATAATCGTTTCACAGCACTACAGTTGACAGACAAGGGTACAGCTCAAGTAGCCTATTGGCCCAATGGATCATCTAGTAATAAATCGGTGTCGTTCCAATGGAACTACAGCAATAATGAATGGCATCATTATGTGGCTTCTTACAGTCAGAACACTGGGATGAAGGTCTACGTAGACGGTGTACTCGTAGCAAGTGATGCAACGAATCTTGGACCGCTTCCGAGAGTAACGAGTAAAATTATGCTGGGATCCGCTAACTACGGAGAAGCCTACACTGGACTGTTGGACGACGTTCGCGTATATAACGGCCCGTTGACTCAGGCTCAAGTCACGCAATTGATGAATATCGGGCGAGGCATGACGTTGCAGATCATAACAGCGCCTGCAGCGATTACAGGGGTAGTGAACGGAACGGCGAAGACAGCAGCGGATCTTGGATTGCCTGCAACCGTAGAATTGGTTACTGATGTAGGAAACATAAATGCTGATGTGACATGGGATGTCGACGGTGCAGACTATAACCCGACTGTTGAGACAGTACAGAACTTTATGGTCACTGGAACCGTAACACTGCCAGAAGGTGTGACGGATCCTAACGGCGTATTATTGCCAATAAGCATTAACGTGACAGTGCTAGCGGAAATAACGATTCCAGTAGACGTAGTAGTTAATGGTGTTGCCTTGAACAAAACATCTGCTGTACTAGAGATTGGCGGAACGGATAGCTTAACGGCAACCGTAAGTCCAGTCGATGCAACGAATAAAAAGGTAACTTATACGGTGGACGGAAGCGCAGTAACGATTTCAGCTGCCTTATATGATGAGGCAAGTGGAACGACAAGCGTGACCGTAACTGCAGTATCCGCAGGAACTGCGAAAATTACAGCAACGACAACTGATGGTGGATATCAGGCTATGTACGATGTAACGGTCAATGCAACAACAACGAATCCCGAAGATGTAGTAGTTAATGGTGTTGCCTTGAACAAAACATCTGCTGTACTAGAGATTGGCGGAACGGATAGCTTAACGGCAACCGTAAGTCCAGCCGACGCAACGGATAAAACGGTAACTTATGTAGTGGAAGGAAGCGCAGTAACGGTTTCAGCTGCCGTATATGATGAGGCAAGTGGAACGACAAGCGTGATAGTAACTGCCGTATCCGCAGGAACTGTGAAAATTACAGTAATAACAGCTGACGGCGGACATAAGGCTGTGTACGATGTAACGGTCAATGCTAGTAAACCGGTCAATCCTGGAAATTCAGAACCGGAAGTTGTCTTAACGGGAATTACTGTCGATTCTAACGGCAATTCACTGGAAGTAGACCAGACTCACGCGATTGAGGTTATAGCGAACTATAGTAATGGAACGAAGACGAATGTCACAGGTAAAGCATCTTATAAATCGTCGGATCCAAGTGTGCTTACAGTAAGTACGAATGGTGTCGTAACCGCAGTCTCCAAGGGAAGTGCCAACGTAACGGTAAGTTATGAAGGGAAAACAGCAGTGATTGCCGTTACCGTAATCGTTAAGGATGCTGAAGGAGAGGGGAATGGTACTACTCCGGATCCAAGCACTCCGATCTTTATCGATATCGCCAACTATGGATGGGCTAAGTTAGCAATTGATACATTAGCGCAACAAGGTATTATTCTAGGCACTTCGACAACGACGTTTGAGCCTGGTAAAGCGATCACAAGAGCAGACTTTGTAACGTTGCTCGTAAGAGCACTAGGCTTAAAAGCTGAAATTAGCGACAACTTCGAGGATGTTGATCAAGACGCTTACTACTATGAAGCGCTCGGCATTGTTAAAGCACTGGGAATCGCAAACGGAACTGGAGCTGGAATGTTCAATCCGACAGAGGAAATCTCTAGGCAGGATATGATGGTGCTAGTCGTAAGAGCACTACAGGCTGTTGGTAAATGGGAACCTCATGGATCGGCATCTGATTTGAACAGTTTTAATGACGCATCTGATATTGCAGCGTATGCAGTAGATGCTGTGGCGGCGCTAGTCAAAGATGGCATTATTACAGGCAGAGGAGCAGATTTGATTAACCCGAATGCTACGACGACAAGAGCAGAAGTGGCAGTTATTATGTACCGATTGATGAACCAACTTAATTCGCAACAACCTTAATAATTTATGTGGATTATTTTGAACCTTCTAATTAAATAGGAAGTAGCTTAATAAAGAAGATTGTCTGCTTAGTGCAGGCGATCTTCTTTATTATTATAAACCCGAAAGGACTACCAGTTCTAATTTTATATTTGCCCGTTAGATACATTGTACGAAACGGATTATTTGCATCTAATTTATATTGATATGGATAAGCAATTAGTCTGTGACACTACAATAGCCGCCACTAATACTGAGTTTGATGTCAGTGGCAAACGGGATTTGAATGATGAAGTTGACAGTTACAACAATGTGATTAATGAAAAACTGCGTAATGGTGGAGCGGTTTTTCTTTTGTTTATATCAACAATCAAGGATAACAGAGCCAATATTTTAAGTGAAATTATCTGTTAAGTTAAATAATGTGTCTTCTATTGGCTTTTTTATTGAAAATATCTAAGGATAAGTATTTAGAGTAGGAATAGAAATTGAATTAAGTACAAGTAAGTAAAAATGATAGAACAAC
The DNA here is from genome assembly GCF_056402455.1 of Paenibacillus sp. P4_A7. Lineage (NCBI taxonomy): Bacteria > Bacillati > Bacillota > Bacilli > Caryophanales > Paenibacillaceae > Paenibacillus > Paenibacillus sp. P4_A7. The sequence continues at coordinate 3,032 of NZ_JBFUHJ010000542.1, forward strand.
AAATCTCATTTATAATTGAAATTTCAACGAAAAGTCTCAATTCACGATGTAATAAGTCTCATTTATAGATGAAATAACGCTTGTTTTTGTTCGATATTTGTCTCAGTTATAACCGTTACCCACACCAGTTGTAGCTTATCCTTGCTATGATTGGGTTTTTCTATGTGTGCCTAATAATGATCACTGTATATAAAAAAAGGATTATTTTATGGTTGGATAGAATAAATCTGGCTGCGAATGCGTTTTCGGTATTGGTTGGGCGATTCTCCTAGGTGTTTAGAAAATTGTCTCGAAAAATAATGTACAGACGAAAAGCCGAGTTTATCAGCAATGAGTGTAACGGAATGGTTCGTCTCGCGGAGCTCGGTTTTTGCTTGTTCAAGTCGTTAGTTCATAAAGTACCGGTGGGGGC
>NZ_JBFUHJ010000543.1:0-3428 GCF_056402455.1 Paenibacillus sp. P4_A7
ACTTAATACAGCGCAATTAACTTTGTACCAAGTATTGATACAGACAATCTGGAAGAAATAAATGTAAAACCATTCCATGTTAAAATGTTTTCCACATATCCTAATGTATCGGCATTTGATGTGCCAATGATACGCTGTAAAGCCAACAAATCATAGCTCAAATTTTTCTGATTTGTAACGATTGGATATAAAGCCCCTAAAGCAAGAACCTCGCCTTTGATTGGCTTTTTCAATCTTCCATTGTCATCGTAATATTGGGATAAATATTCATAGCCTTTGTTGCTTATGTCTATTGTGAAAAGTACGTCAAGTTGTGGACTGCTCACACTCACCTTATAAAAATCTTCATAATTTACATTGAATTTATACTCATTATTATATTGATTAAAATCGAACATTTCACGTACAATGTTATTCTTAAATGAGTAGATATAGAAAATACCATATCCTCCACTTCCGCCTGTATCGATGCTAACTAGTATGTCACTAATATGATCCTTGTCAAAATCTCCGAGGAACAGTCTGGCGTTGTATCCAGCATTGAATTCAAGATTAACCGTGGTACGCTGTTTAGAAAGTCCATCTTCGATAACAAGTGTAATATTGTCAGCAAAGATTCCAGATGGTCCTTCAGGTTTATTGCCGTATAAATATACGATATCTACAATTCCGTCTCCGTTTACATCCCCTTGCTTCATGTCCAATATAAATATGTTTCTGGAAAAGTCAATTGTTTGATTCATTAGAAATCCCAAATTTGGGTTTTGATACGGATATTGCATAATATTTCTCTCCTTTTCAGGTGATCAGTAAAATGTCTTGTTATTCTTGTAGTATACAACAAGGCATTTTTATTTTAGAACAGAGTGGGAATTGGAGGACATGAAACAGCGTTGATAAACCTTGGATCGATCAAGGGGTATTGATTGTGCTATTGTATTATTATTTCCAAGCGCTCAGTCTTTCTTGGGTATAATACGTGGGTGAATAACTAAATGACTGTGCAGATGCCTAATCTGGTATTGCTGGGCGGTAATTTTTTCAATGAGTTGATTTTGTTTGTCCTGCAATTTAAACTTCATAGTAGAGCGTCCTCCTGGATGATGGAATTTTTAGGGCTATGACCCGTTGCGTATTTCCATCGTACCGAGGCGCTCGTTTTTTTGCAAAGCGGAAAATTAACGCCCTACAGGAATGCTAACGGGCGGATAGATTAATTATTCACCTCACGAAACCTAAAATAACGAGAAGTTCACGAAGTTTGCAAATAAGACGTTAACTGAAGGTATGCAATTATTTTTATGGATTAGGGAGGTTTTGTCATGGAGTTTATAAATAGGAAAGTTGTTTCTGTGGGGTTAAGTTTATTAGGACTAATATTAGTTATCTTTTCGATTATTGAAGTTGCGAATATTATTTTTTCAAACTTTTCCGAGGAAGAGTTAAAATTCATGATTTTAGATCAATATATTGGTCCATTTGTTTATTTGCTAATAGGAGTTTATTTATTATTTTCTCGAAAGAAACTGTTAACTTTTTTTATTAAACAGAATGAAAACGTATTCTGGAATATTACATATTTGATTATTGTATTCATTGGTTTTATTTTTTTGATAATTGGAATTTGTGATTTGATTAGTACAGGATTCATCTTCCTATTTGGAGATCTTGGAGACGATATTATAGATAATTACATTAATAACTATCTATATATGGACATTGAAATAAGAACCCCGCTAATCTACATAACTATTGGAATTATATTAATTATGGCAACTCCATTACTAACCCAATATATAACGCGTAAAGCGAATATATAGATACAGATAACATCGTATTCATGCATGGGTAATTCGTCCTTTGGTACGACTGTGGGTTTTCGAGGGAGCGGATTTAAACGGACACACCTGCGAGACTTAGCTCGTCGTAGGGCAGCAATCATTAAGCTCCCTTGGAGGGGGGATATATCCGCCCCATATAATTCCATTGGCTTCGGAATCTACCGCTAAAAGTCCTCTTCGAGTCGGCTAATCAGGATTTGCTGCTAGCTGATTGTTTTTCTTTCCACATCATTGTAATGACAAGACCAATAAACATAATGACAGCGGCAAAGAGATACGGATAGTTGATGTTTACATCAAATAATATACCGCCTAACGCGGGCCCGACGATATTGCCCAAGCTTGTATATGTGGAGTTCATTCCAGCGACAAATCCTTGTTCTTTTTCAGCCGTTTTTGATAAATAGGTCGTTAATGCTGGTCGCAGCAAGTCAAATGCGAGAAAGATGAAGCAAGTTACTAGCAAAATGGCTAAATAGCTTGAGATCATAGTGGATACTACCGCCAATACTACGCCAGCGATTAGGCATATCTGGATGAGTCTCTTTTCACCGAGTTTTTCTACCATTTTTCCAAACATAAAGACCTGAACTACAACCCCGAAGATTGCACTTATTGTAATAATGGTCGCAATATCTTTTGGAGTGAAACCAAATTTATGATCTGAAAACAGACTAAATACTGTTTCGTATGCTGATAAACCAAAGGCCAGTACAAACACAATAATAAAGGCAATAAAGTACTGTGGATGAATTGATCGTTTCAGATCAGTTACAAAGCTGGTACCTTTTTTGAGCTGAGTGATTTCCAAAAGCTCCTGTTTGGTTAGTGGCTCTTTTAAAATAAATAGGGATGAAATACATGTTATTAATGCGAAGCCAGCAGCAAAGTAGAATGGGGCACGCACACCCATCTCAGCAATAAAACCTCCGATACCTGGGCCAATAATGAAACCGATACTAATAGCAGCAGAAATATAACCCATCGCTTTGGGCCTTTCCTCTACTGAGGTAATATCTGCAATAAAAGCAGTTACGCCTGGCATAATAAATGCACCACTGATGCCACCTAGAATTCGAGATAAATAAAGAACGGATACATGTGTGCCTAATCCAAAGATCACCTCTGATATACTGAAGAGGAATAAGCCAATTACGATCATTTTCTTTCTGCCATACGTGTCAATCCATCGTCCTGCAAGGGGAGACATGAGTAATTGTGCAAACGCAAAGGCCGCCATCAGATAACCCATCGTTTGGCCTGATAGATGCATAATATTCATAAAGGATGGCATAACAGGGACGATAAGTCCGACTCCTAGAAAAACAATGAATATATTACTTAATAGAATGAGTAAAACTATTTTTTGTTCTTTTAATGGTTTCTTCATGAAGCAATACCTCTCTCTGTAAAATCATAGCTGTGAAATACCTCTCCAAAATACAGTCCACGAGGCATTTAATTTATCGTTTAAACGTTTTTCATTATTCCCATATGCGAGTTCTAACATGATCGAATCAACTACACCTAAGAAGGCAAGAGTGGGAATGGAGGCTTCAACTTCCATGATGGCTTTGGCATCGACCC
>NZ_JBFUHJ010000544.1:0-3424 GCF_056402455.1 Paenibacillus sp. P4_A7
GTCTCTCTTGTACTCGCTGCGGATGTTGTAGAGTGGGCTGCACTTACGCCGAAATTCGATCTGCTGAACTTGATGCTCTATAGCGGGCCGGGTATGGTGAAAGAAGTGATTTTGYAGGAACAGCGTAATGGGGTCAATGATAAGGACTCTGCTGCCGAGAGAAGCCTCACCTCTGCACATTTGCATAAAATGGAGTACTTAAAAGCGTGCATCGTAAACGGACATGAGGATTGCTTTTTTGATACGTTGGAGGAGTTGCTGCGGTTTGGCTCTAAAGCGGATTCGTTTCCGAGTGAGATCCAGTTGGAATTATATTTTTTATTAGTTTCGGTATTTTTGCCTCATAGCTTGAAGGAGGCAGTAGGCGACTCTTCGTACGAGATGGACCTCAGCAAGTTTACACAGATTGAACGATTTGAATCCTGGCACCAGATCAGTGAAGAATTTATGTTGATAGCAAGGAGAATTTTTGATCAGAAAAGGACCGGAGTGAATCTGCAAGAACATGAACTGATAAGCACCATTCAAAATTATATTATGAAACATATATCTGGCGATGTGTCTTTGACTAAAATCGGTGAGGTCGTAGGCCATAATCCTTCCTACTTGTCCAGACTTTACAAAAAGGTCACGTTTCAAGGATTATCGAACTACATAAATGATGTTCGGCTTGAAAAGTCGAAGGCGCTTTTGGAGCAGGATGAGCTGAAGGTTCATGAAATTGCAGCGGAGCTTGGTTTATTCTCATCACAATATTTCCATCGTTTTTTCAAAAAGGCAACGAATTTGACGCCTCAAGAATATAGGGTACTCAAAAGAAAGCACAGTAAGTAAATAAAAGATACAAAAGTAATAAACGGAAACTAGTTGTGCACACATCCGGACTTTATAATGAGGTTGTGGGAGATCTTAGATATGAAAAAAATAAACTGGATTCGTTTCTCGCTGTCAATTCTATTATTTTTCTCAGTTACAGTAACTGGTTGTATGGAAGATGAAACCAAGAATGCCGAATCAGTCGATTCGGATACGGTCATCAAACAAGAAACAAAAGTAGACCCACAGGGAAAGTATGATCCGTCGATTGATGTTACGGCAGTGAAATTCATTACGCAAGACGTCGTGTATCCCTCAGGACAGTCGGAGACCGAAAATGCTTGGGAATCTCTTTATAAGGAGATGGGAATTAACCTGAAATACGATTGGATTGTGAAAGGAACCGACGCTCAATATTTGCAGAAACTAAATGTTTCGATCGTGTCGGGGGATATTCCGGATCTGATGATGGTGAAATCGTCCCAATTGAAACAGCTGGTTGAGGCCAATATGATTGAAGATCTCACGGATGTGTATAAGCAATTTGCGACCCCTGCCGTAAAGAACATCTTCGAACAGGATCCGATGGCGTTACAGTCCGCTAATTTTGATGGGAAATTGTTTGCTATGCCGAAAACCGAACCAATGATCGGCGCTAACACGCCGGTGATGTGGTTACGAACAGATTGGATGCAAGCTCTTCATCTTCGGGCCCCAACTTCTTGGGAGGATGTGCTGAACACCTCGAAAGCGTTTACGACAAAGGATCCGGATGGTAACGGCAAGCAGGATACATTCGGTGTGGCTTTGAGCAAAGATGTGGTTAATGGCTATCCCTCCCTGAACGGCTTCTTTAATGCTTATGGTGCTTTCCCGACCATATGGGTGGAAGATGATGAAGGGAATCTCGTGTACGGAAGTATTCAGCCTGAGGTCAAAGTCGCGCTTGCACAATTAGCGGAAATGTATAAATCCGGTGAGTTGGACAAGGAATTCGGTATCAAGGATGCCTCCAAAGTGGCGGAATCGATCGTGAATGACCATGTAGGTATACTCTTTGGTCCTAGTTGGGCTTCCCAATGGCCGCTTCAGGATAACAAGAAGAAGAACCCTAATGCCGAGTGGAGAGCCTATCCGATCCCATCCGTGAACGGCGGTGATGCTTCGGTTCAGTTGCCTTTAGGAGCAAATTATTACTTCGTTGTCAGAAAAGGCTACGATCATCCTGAAATCGTGGTTAAAATGGCTAATTTATTCATGGATAAGCTGTATGGCCCTTCTGCGGATTACTTGAAATATGGCGTAGACAGCCAAGGCATTACGGTGGCAAAATTCGCGTTTGTGGATATGGTCGCCCCGGACAAAGATTTGAAGCGGACGCAAAATGTTTCTGACGCGCTCATGCAAAGCGATCCATCCCGATTAAATCCAGAGGAAAAGTCTACCTACGATAAGATCATTGCTTTTGGTCAAGGAGATTTGAATTTCTACGGTGAGACGTATCAGAACGGACCCGAAGGAGCAATGATGGTGCTGAAGCAGCTGTCGAATAACGGGAAAATTGTACCCGAAGGCTATGGAGGTGCGGTGACTGATACGATGGGAGAGAAGAAAGCTACCTTAGAGAAAATGGAATCCGAAATTTTCACTAAAATTATTTATGGTGCGATTCMTATCGATCAATTCGACAAATTCGCCCAGGACTGGCTGAAGTTAGGCGGAGAGCAAATAACGCATGAAGTTAATGCGTGGAAGGCCGCGCAGAACTAATAGTGAAACAACAAACTATATAAATATGAAAAGAGGAGTATGTAACCATGAGAGTGAAGTTCAAAAAACACATGACTATTGCTGCTGCATCCATCTTATCCATTAGTATGATTCTCCCTAACGCTACGGTCGTACAGGCTGGTGGCGATACTCTCGCTCCCCGCATAGGTGAACAAGGCTATAAGGGTGAAAATCAACCCGTTTATCATGGACACCGAAAACAGGATATTCTGGATTGGACTCCTAAAACAGATGAGTACTATGAATTTATGAGAGCGGAAGTGCCGCTTCAGCAACGAAATGAACCCTTTAAACCAACACAGGCCAATCCTATGCTGGATCAAGAAGTTCAAAGCTTAATTTTAACAGGTGATTATGGCAACGAGTTTTTTAATCCAACCATTTATAATGATCAATTCGCTCAATATCTGTTTAACTTTTGGCAATATGTTGATTATACAGCATCCTGGCATGGTGTAGTTACGAACCCAACACCGGACTCCCTATTTAATCCTGAAGCCGATTGGTGGGAGCGTGAATATGAGTTTGGTGTGATGAATATTCCGAATCCTGCTTACACCAATGCCGCGCATAAAAACGGTGTTAAATCATTAGGCAGTATTTTCTTCCCTAGAACAGAGCATACGGATGACTATGTGTATAAAGACGAAAATGGACGATTCCCACTCGCGGATAAATTTGTTGAAATGGCTAAGTATTACGGCTTTGACGGCTACTTTGTGAATGCAGAAGAAAAACTTTCTGCCAGCTTTATGCCGGTATATGAAGAGTTTATTCGTGCCATGACTTCTCAAGGGATTTACGTTCAAGTCTATGC
>NZ_JBFUHJ010000545.1:0-3399 GCF_056402455.1 Paenibacillus sp. P4_A7
GCAATGGATACAAGTTCTTGTCCTAAATCGGCAATGGATGTATGTTCTTGTCCTCAGAGAAGGACAAAAACATATATTCATAAAATAAAAAAACCACGCAGCGCGTGGATCTATATAGATATATGTTCTTGTCTTCCGACAATTGGTTTGTGTCACAATCAATGAGTTTTATTTTTATTGTTTGTTTTTTCACTATCTTTTCCTTAGCGCTCAGCAAAAAGTCCCGAATCCCGGACGTATCCGATTCGGGACTTTTTATTTACTTCTGCAACCGCGGAAATTCTCTAAACGTATATGCTTATGCTGCTTCGGATTTATTCTCAAGCAAGACATCAGCGCAAATATGTAATTCAGCATGGTAAAGTTTCTCTTCATTAAATTAAGTGTTTCATAATCTTTTATTTCCCATTTGTTATTTTTCCGTTTCAGAACTTATTGTCGTATGAGCGGAAAACTTCATTCTGTGTATTTCTCATAGTGGTATAATTAACTATGTAACTAATGATAGTGATTGGTATTATTACTACAAGGAAACTACCAAAAAGGCTTCTTGCAATCGATGATTTCGAGAGTGCTTTCATCATACTTTAACTCCTCTATATTAATGTAGAAAATAGGCCTTCATCACCCCACCACAAGGATTACGAAGATTACATATATAAGTAAGAGAGCCTCGGAGGAGACTCTCTACTTGTATGTTATTTATTTATTTATTTACTCCCTTTTCGTATGCATTCACAATCAACTTTTGACAACCTTCAATATCATTAAATGTTAAATGTTCCATAATTAAAGGTGCATCTGGCTTGTACTTCCGAAGCAGCCGTGTATAAATCGTCCAATCCGCCAACCCATCGCCGACCTTAGGTGTTTCTAACGAATCACCTTCCCATATTGCATCCTTCGCGTGAGCGATCGGTGAATATCTAGCAATCGTCCGGAATACCCGAGCGAATGCCTCTTCTTGGTCATAGAAATCCTCTGGCTGCATGTAATTAAATGGATCTAGCACAAAACCTAGTCCATCCGTTCCGATCTCTAGCATTAGCTGAGCGGCTTTATCTGTCGTAGAGAGAATGTTATACACAAAGCCTTCGATAAGAACTGAAGCCCCGTGCTGAACTGCTTTTTGACGAAGTCGTTCCACAATCGGAACTAACATCTCCCACGCATCCTGAGTATGATTCAGGGGATTGTTCAACCATGAGCTTTCCGGGTCTAATCCGCCTGTTTCTGTCGCAATATAAGAGGTTCCGAAGTCTGAACATAATTCAATCATTTTTTCAAAGCATTGTAATCCAGCTTCACGCCTCGTCAAATTAGGATCTACAAGATTCGTATAACCAGCTAGAGCAACAATTGTAATTCCATGCCTAGCAAAAAGCTCCTTCACTTCCTTCGCCCGTTGGGGAGAGGGTAAACTTTCTCCGAGCGCAATCTTAGGGTCCCGAGGGTCTAGTTGAATAACAGTTAAACCAAGCCTTTCCATAGCAGCTGCACTCTCTTCTAGCGACATCCCTGCGATTTCATGAGTCATGGCACCCAGAGCATTCATCTTCTTTTTCATCATTCTACACCACTTTCAATTGCTTCATCATTTCTGACTTTTCCACAACTCGGCCTTCTTTACTTGATAGAACCATGGCAGAAGTCATAGCAACCGTGTTGAAATTGTCTAAAGCCGTTACTGCTGGTTCACGATCCCACGCCACTGCAGCGATAAGATCAGACATCGGTCCGATGAATGCATCTGGAAACCAAGCTCCAGAGGTTTCAATCTGGATTACCGTATGCGGGTCATTTGCTTTTGCCACATAGATGTCACCATCCTGCCAGATGCTTCCTTCCGTTCCATCGATCCACCAAGTGTATTTATGTGCTTTATTTGCCTTGATAATGTTGTTAAAATGCATACTTGACATAAGGGGTTCTCTTCCGCCAATCTCACCAAATTCAATACTCGCATTATATATCATAGGATCAATGGAGTTCTGTTCGCGAAGCATCGTAGTTGTACAATGCAATCGGGTCCAGTCTCTGTGCCCTGCTGCTTCTGAAGAAGCAAAATAGCGACATAAATCCAAGTAATGAATACCATGATCTAGAATGTTGAATTGTTTAACGGATCGATACCAAGCATCGGCTTGATCTTGAAAGGATCGCATGAAATGTTGGATATTATAGACATCACCGATAACCCCTTTGTCTAATAATACTTTAATAGCTCGATGGGCTGGTGCCCACCTAGCCTGTTGATTAATCGCCAGTTTAATTCCCGCTTGTTGGGCTACTTCATGAAGCTCCTTTGCAGATTTCAAATCAAAGTGTAGCGGCTTCTGTACGAGTACGGGTCTTGGTGATTTAGCGATCTTCTTCAACACTTCTAATCTCGCAGGAGGATGTAAGGGCAAATCAATAATCTTAACATCTTCCCTATCTAACAGATCATCCACATTCGTTGTCCAGAAAGGAATATCCCATTTCTCTGCAGTCGTTCGCGCATTTTCTTCATTAACGTCGCAGCAAGCGACTACCTTGAATCCTGCCTTCTTATATGCGGGTAAATGAGCGGCATTGGTAATCCCACCACAGCCGATTATTCCAATGCCATATTGATTTAGATCTATTCCTTTGGGTGCTCCTGGCATATATTCTTCTACTGAAATGAATGATTTCATCTAGATCACCTTCCTATTCGTTTCAATTCTTACTGTTGTTTATTATGAAAAACTGAGAAGGTAGAACATGGATCTGTTTTGTCCTTATATAAATAGCGCAGCAGTTCCACCTCATCCAGTTTTAGCGACTAGACTCCCATTTGACTGTCATGTTCATGCGTGATTGCAGCACGTTGCGTCTCTCCTTTCACATGGTTAGTTTAAAGATACTCGATGCAAGTACAGATAAATAATCAAAAACAATCCACCCTTAGGTAAAAAACGGCTTTTTCTCGATTGATATTTCTATACTTAAAAGGGTTTATGTGATACGATCGGGTAAAAGATGATGGTGGACGGTGATGAGATGAAACAATCTGGACTTGAATTGGTGCACCGATATGATTTTCATGAAGGTTGGGAGCTCACCCCTCATCAGCATAAGACAGCAGAGCTCACCTTCGTTGTGGAAGGAAAGGGACAGTTTTATTCTCCCGGAGGTAAAAGCTTTCCGTTGGAGTCCGGTTCGCTAGCACTTATTTCACCATGGGAAATTCATGGTTGCATCTCGGCTTCTCCTCTCTCCAAGATGGTTATTACAATTAATCTGGATTTGGCATCGGATTATATCCGGAACACTTACACCACTCTAATTGGTAACCAACCAATCCGGGTATTGAAGTTGAATTCCGTTCAGGGAAATCACTACAGAAAAATTTTTAGTGGATTGGTGAGAGAATCC
>NZ_JBFUHJ010000546.1:0-3389 GCF_056402455.1 Paenibacillus sp. P4_A7
CTAACACACCTTGTGCACTTCATTTCCCCTTTATATCCTTAGCTCTCGATGACAGGCTTCATAATCATGAAGATAAACAATACCAACCCCAGCGCTGTTGCTAACCATAGATAGTTTCTGGCTTTGCTGAAGTAACCTTTGACTTCATCAGGCAAAGTAGCCGCGTTTTGGTTTCCCGGTTCAATCAGCCAATTCATTAACTTCTTTGAATTGGGACCCACAATACCGATCACAATAATTTCAATGATAACATATAGAATGAGTGAACCAATCAACCAGAGCTGCATGAAAGAACCGTATTCACCAAGCCATATGAGCGAAAGACCACTTAGTACAGCAATCGTTCCCCCTATTTTCGGGAAAAAGTCCAGCATACTCGAGCGCAGCATAGAATGCTTTAATTCATCAACGGACTGGTTGGATCTGAGCAGAACATGACATGGGTCGAATAAGATATTCCAGCCTAGCCGCTAATTGTTTTGAAATACCGATAGATTTTATTTAGCTTTTGTTCATGTTTTCCTTTCGGACTTTCCATGTTTCCAAATTCAAAAAACTTCACTTTTTTCATCCCTACATATTGGAACAGAGCTTTCCGCATTAATACTTTATGCGCATTATTCAACCAGATCAAAGGATAAAACGCCGGCCCTTTCATCGTTGAAATGCAGACAACCGACCTCCCCTTCAGAAGTCCTTCTGGCAGCAAACCTCCCTTATCTTTATAAGCAAAATCTGAAGCAAACATTTGGTCTATATAGCCCATTAACATAGCCGGAGGCCGCCCCCACCAGATTGGATATACGAGAACAATTTTATCTGCCCATAAAATTTGTTCGCGATACTTTTTAAGCTCAGGGTCAGAATGCATATCTCTTCTTCGTTTGTTTTCATTGAAAACAAGGACTGGATTAAACTGCTCCTCATACAAATCCAGCACCTTAATTTCCGTGATATGAGGGTTTTCACTGCTTCCTTCCATAACTTTTTGCAAAAAAGCATAGCTTAAGCTCTTATGATTAGGATGCGTATAAATAACTAGTGTTTTCATTGCGACACCTCTTTACTTATCATTTGATAACCAAATCGTAACACAACGTCTTTTTAGTTGTCAAATGATAATTGTTTTATGATAATTATTTTGTTATCGTGTTAGTTAGAGGTGATTCCTATGGACAAACAAGCTTTTTTCCAGAAATTCGTGGCCTTTACTACTGCTGTTCATGAAGTGAAGCATGAAATGACGAGGGATGTTAAGACCGATAACATTACTCCCGTTCAATATAGTATCATGGAAAATTTAGCCGTCAGTCAGCCTGTAACTCTAAGTCAAATGAGTGATTGTCAGCATATGTCCATGCCCAATACAAGTCGTGAACTGAAGAAGCTAATCGAAAAAAATCTATGTGAAAAATATACCGATTCCAAAGATCGAAGAAAACAATACTTCCGTCTTTCCAATGAAGGGCAAGTCATGATGAACAAGGCCTTCACACTCATAGAAGCCCGCTTCCAGCAACAGATAAAGAATGCGTCTGAAGAAGACCTGGCGGAAATCGACCACGCTCTGGATGTGCTCTACTCCAAAGTATTTTATCCAAACCAATCATAGTAGAGTCCATAAAATGAAGACAAGCTATTCCCGAAAAGGAGGAGCTTGTCTTTTCGTTTTGAAAGAAATTTTTCTTGCAGTAGTTGTCCCTATCAATTTATTGAGGCTAGCATATAATATGCTATCAAATAGATAAAATAGAGAGGAGAATTATATGAAAGTTGTTATTCTGGCAGGGGGATTAGGCACGAGAATCAGTGAAGAGTCTCATCTGAAGCCTAAACCAATGATAGAGATTGGTGAGCGACCTATTCTATGGCATATCATGATGATTTATAGCTACTTTGGTTTTAATGAGTTTATTATTTGCTTAGGCTACCAGGGACATTTAATCAAAGATTATTTCGCTAATTATGTTAGGAATGAATCGGACATTACCTTTGATCTCGAAAATAACAAGTCTCGTTACCATTCAACTCACAAACTGCCTTGGAAGGTCACTTTAGTTGATACTGGCGGAGACTCGATGACTGGCGGACGGCTTAAAAGAATCCAAAAGCATGTAGGTAATGAAGCCTTCATGTTGACGTACGGGGACGGTGTCATCAATTCGAATATAGGGAAATTGGTGCAATTTCATCAAGCTCATGGGAAAATAGCAACGGTCACAGCCGTTCAACCCTCTGGGCGATTCGGTGCACTGACTATCGGTGATGATAATCAAATCAAGCAATTCAATGAAAAACCGAGTGGTGATGGAGGATGGGTCAACGGCGGGTTCTTTGTTTTGCAGCCGGAAGTATTTAACTATATCGATGGGGATGCAACTATTTTCGAGAAAGATCCTTTAGAGCAGCTGGCGCATGCGGGACAACTTCAAGCCTTTAAACACAATGGTTTCTGGTACGCTATGGATAGCATGAAGGATAAGCAGCATCTGAAGCAGCTTTGGGATTCCAAGCACGCACCGTGGAAGATTTGGTAACCGTTTGATTTTCCAGTTTGGTAGAGAAAGGACCACAACTATGAACCCTCTTGTAAGTATATTAATTCCAACCTATAATCGTCCGTATTATTTGGAACAAGCTCTCCAAAGTGCACTGAATCAAACATATTGCAATATTGAGATTATCATTAGCGATAATAGTGAAGATGATAAGACGGAACAAGTGGTGCATTCTTACTTATCCTCGCCGAATGGATCGAAAATCAAGTATGTAAGAAACCAACAGAACATCGGACCGATTCCTAATCAGCAGCAATGCTTCGACCTTTCAACCGGTGAATATATCAACTATTTAATGGATGATGATATGCTGCATCCAACAAAAATCGAGAAAATGATCCCTTTTCTTGTGCACGATCAGAAAATTACCCTTGTTACCTCTCGCAGGCAAGTCATTGACGGTTTCGGCCAGCCTATTCGAATATCACCCCATACTATGCCCTTTAAACAAATAAATAGGAAGGCAGCGGTTGTTAATGGAAAATCCGCCATCAGTAATATGCTGCAAATCCAAAAAAACTTTATCGGCGAGCCCACTACTCCGTTATTTAGAAAAGAAGATTTGAAGGAGCCCTTTGGGGCTTTCTTTCACTACCAATCTAACAATAGTGTTGATGTCGCTTCTTGGTTTTCTCTGCTAGCACACAAGGATTTTGTTTATTTAGAGGAACCATTGAGCTCTTATAGGAAGCATTCTGGCCAATTGGCTAACAGCACGTTATCCCTTATGGGACATTTATGCGACTGGATTATGTTCACATTAATCGCACGAGAACAAGGATTATTTAACGACTCTGCTGTCTTCATCCAATCGATTAATCACTTTAAAGC
>NZ_JBFUHJ010000547.1:0-3388 GCF_056402455.1 Paenibacillus sp. P4_A7
GTTGGACAGAGACTTTTACAAATACTCGTATGCTAGTCGGCGTAATGATCTATGTTGCCGCACAGCCGATAAAGCTGGCTTTAGTGAAGGAATATGCAGATTATAACGGACTACTAATTGTATGCGGTATTGCTGCTGTTGTTTTATTTTTCTTTTTTGCAAATGAGAGACATTTGAACAACGAGACGATTGATACGGGAAAGTCACCCGCAACATTAGCCTTCAAAAGACAAAACCGGTTGATGATGATTATTGTAGTAGCTCTAATCAGTTTGATAGCGATGTTCCGTCAAATTCAACAAGCGATAGAACATTTCTTTTATTCCTTCATTCAAAAGCTTATGAGCTGGTTTAATCGTCCACAGGATAATCAATCGGTTGAGGAGCCTATAAGTCAACCGCCTCAAAACATGCTGCCAACTGAGGAGCAGAAGCCCCCAGCTGAATGGATGATATGGCTTGAACAGATTTTGAAAATAATTGCTATAGTGCTGGTCATCGCAGTCGTAGCCATTATCTTGTTCTTTGTTTTCAGAAAGTTATATCAGGTTACGAAAGCATTAGTAGCAAAGTTAATGCTGCGCGGTGCAGAAAATCGTAAGGGTGAGTCCGGATTTACCGATGAGGTTGAAAATTTAATGACATTAACAAACTTGAAAGAGCAAATGGGGAAGCAGCTAAAGAAGCTGTTACCTAAGAAGCGTGAGCATGGCCCAGAATGGAATGATCTGACTTCGAATGCGGAGAGAATACGTTTCTTATATACAAATTATGTTCGAGCAGATATGAAGCGGGGATATACGTTTCACACCAATCTGACTCCACGTGAGACGGCTGAAGATTTGGCAAAATGGACGGGTACAGGCAAGAGTAAAGAAGAAGTAAACGAGTTAATTGATGTTTATGAAACGGTACGATATGGCGAGAAGCAGCCTAGCGATAAGCTGGTTGCCTCTATTAAACAGAAAATCGAGCCGAAGCAATTGTAATGATTTAAAGTATTAGACAGTCACGTTGGGATTATTTCCTTCGGTGACTGTCTTTTTTTGATGATATGCTGTGTTTATTTCTTTTGTAAAATATGCTCAGCTATTATTCGTCCATGATAACGCCCTGATTCAATAAAGATTTCATTCGCTTCATGTCTGGATGCCACAACACCTGCAAGGTAAATGCCAGGCACATTCGTCTCCATGGTATCAGGTTGGAAGGTAGGATAGCCTTCTTCCTCTATGGTAATGCCTGTAAGTGTAAGGAATTTGCGGTCAGGATGAAAACCTGTCAGCGCAAGCACAAAATCGTTTGGTATACGCGTGTCACCTTCTGGGCCTTGAACGATAATATCATTATTTTCGATCGCGATAACTTTGGACCCAAATAGCATATCAATGTTGCCCTTGGCTACTTTACTCTCAAAGCCGGGTCTTACCCAAGGCTTAATGCTGGAAGAGTAATGATCACCTCTATAAACAACAGTTACTTTTGCACCAACTCGTTCCAGCTSTAAAGCGGCATCGATTGCAGAATTGCTTCCGCCAATGATAGCAACCTTCATACCGACATAGGGGTGAGACTCGCGGAAGAAGTGACTAACCTTCTCCGTATCCTCACCTGGAATGCCCAGCACATTTGGATGATCGAAATACCCGGTAGCTATAATCACATAACGGCTTTTGTATGTACGGTTTTGTCCGAATCGGTCTTCGCTTTTCAAAATGAATAGGTCATCCTCTGGCGTAATACTAGTGATAGCTTCATATGCTTGAATACGTACGTTATGACGTTGGGCGGCGGTGCGATAATAGTTTAACGCTTCCAACCTTGAGGGTTTATCATTTGCAGATGTAAAAGGTATATCTCCAATTTCTAGAAGCTCCGGCGTGCTGAAAAAATGCATGTAAGTTGGGTACTGTGATATGGAGTACACAATATTCCGTTTCTCTATGACAAGCGGGTTGAGTCCTATTTTCTTTAACTCAATGGCGGCAGCCAAGCCGCAAGGTCCCGCTCCAATTATTATGGCATCTTCTATTTGCACGATGTGTTCCCTCCTGAAAGTAAGTTGAAGCAAGCAAAACAAGCTCCGAGAATAGCATGACTTTACGCTCATTTTACTTCTATGTGGATGTGAAACGCAAATTTGGCGTTTGACTCTCTTGTACAGGCAAGGGATTATTGTATAATTAATAGGATACGCGCTATTATTACGAGGTAAGTTTTGCATTCGCAAAACTAAGATAATGCTTACGAGGTAAGTTTTGCATTCGCGAAACTAAGATAATGCTTACGAAGTAAGTTTTGCATTCGCAAAACTAAGATAATGCTTACGAAGTAAGTTTTGCATTCGCAAAACTTTAGAGGAGGAAAGAAACATATGCGGCGACGATTTGTTATTGAAGCGGTATTAGTAGCAACATATGGGCATCTTCTTGTACCGAGTCGTCCAATTGATTATATCGTGCCTTATTCATCCATTGCTGAGCTTTACGAGATGAGAGACGGAACCGATCCGGTCATGGACGATCCAGATGAAGATGGCCATGTTAAGGCGAAAATAATCGAGCTGATTACTTTTTTTGAAGATCCGTTGAACAGTAAAAAGATAGAAAAAGCGATGCAGGTGCCATGGCGTGAAAGTTCACCGCTTCTATTAAATGATACGATTCAGTTTACCGTTGTACATGCGGTCGATAATGCGCATTACGGTGAAATCTTTGACCCGATTGAAACGGAATTGCTGCTTACAGGACTGAAGCTGAAAGTACCATTGCTTTCAGATCAGTATGAATTTCAGGATAGGTTGATTGAAGCAGAGGTTCCGGTACAGGTGTACGATATTGAGGATTTTGAATTTGCGGTGGAGGAAGGCATATCCTCAAGTGATTTAAAATTGAATGAGACTGAACGTTTTTAATTCTTATTTTATTTTTGTAAAACCTATTGCACAATTATAGAAATAGGTGTTAATATTTGGATGTGTTGGAACGGAATTATGATTCGAAAAAAGAAAGGGGGGCTTATGAATGTTTGATAATACGTTCGTGTTGAAGGTTATTGGTACGCAGCAGCCTAGTGTTCTATTCGTTACGTTAAACCAAACATGCCATTCGGCCCTCCTTCGTGAGCAGACAACAACATAGTTATTATGTAGCTGTGTTATGTTGTTTTCTGTTTATACGAAGATCTTGAGCCTAATATGGCTTGAGGTCTTTTTTTGTTTCTTAGATGGAAAGGGGATGTCTTGTGAAAACGCTTTTACGATTGATGATTTATGTTAGACCCAGCGCAAAATGGGTGGTTACCGCAATTTCAATAATGGTGGTGGCTACAGTTCTCGACTTGATAGCGCCATGGGTTCTACGAGAAATATTTGATGAGGGCATAGGAG
>NZ_JBFUHJ010000548.1:0-3365 GCF_056402455.1 Paenibacillus sp. P4_A7
GATTAACGCCTTTCTGTCCGACAATGGTTTCATATTGTTCTGGAAGCTTCATGATCGTTTCATGAATTTGCGCCAGCTTTGCTGCTTCTATTATTTCTTCAAATGTGGCATTCTCTTTGCCCCACCTAATATTTTGCTCGACTGTACCTGTAAATAGCATAATATCCTGAGGAACATACCCGATTTGCCTTCGTAATTGCTCAAGCTTAAATGCTCGATTATCTGTACCATCAACACTTACCGTTCCGCCATTAACGTCATACAGCCTAGGTATAAGCTGAATAAGCGATGACTTCCCTGATCCCGTAGCTCCCATTATTGCGATTGTCTCACCCGAATTAGCTTGAAAAGAAATATCATCTAAAACATGATCTTGCGTATCTGGATATTGGAAGGATACCTGTTCAAAGGATACGAAACCACTACGAAGCTTTACTGCTTCGTCGCTCTCCTCCGTGTCCTCCAAATCGATTGCTGTTAGCAAAACCTCTTCAATCCGTTGTGCCGATGCGCGAGCACGCGAAAAGTTGACAATGATCATAGACATGATCGATAATGCAGCCGTTGTTCTTGTCGCATAGTTAACAATAGCAACAATCTCTCCCACGCTAGCACCGTTCGTATCAAGCTCGATACGCCCGAACCATAATACAGCCATCACACTAGCATTCATAACGAGTAAAATAATGGGCATCGTTGTTTCCGTCAACCTTAACGCTGCGACTGTACTGTCCTTTAATTGTCCGGTAGACTGCGAGAATCGCGTCGTTTCGTGCTTCATTCGAACGAAAACTCTAACGATTCGCATTCCGATTAAATTTTGCTGCATCACTCCGTTAACTTGATCCAGTTGTTCTTGTACAGATTGGAACAGTTGGGAGCCTTTCTTCAATACCCAAATCAGGAATACGCCAAGGAAAGGTACGGCAGCAGTCAGCCATATGGCAAGCTTCGGATTGATTATGAAAGCCATACAGATACTACCTACAACAAGTAATGGAGCCCGCATCATAATACGCAAGCCCATAAACACTGTATTTTGCAGCTGCATGACGTCATTGGTAAGTCTAGTAATTAGAGAAGCTTCTGGAAAACGATTAAAATTAGCGAAAGAAAATGACTGAACCTTTTCATACAAACGCTCTCTTATGTCGAAGCCGAAGCTTTGACTAACATGTGAGGCGTAGAATGAACTTAATATACCGACTACAAAAGCAAATACTGAGCAGCCAATTAATACACCGCCCCAGTTCAATACCACAGATAAATTGTCTTTAACGATTCCATCATCAATAATTTTGGAAATAATAAAAGGCTGCAGCAACTCTACTATGAGCTCCATAAGCATGAGCATTAAAGCAACACAAACTGTTAATCGATACTTTTTTAGAAACGAGAATATTGTGAGCATCGCATTTCCTCCGAGTAGTCTTTGAACTAATTATATCTGCATTAGTTGGAATTGGCATTTTTTTATAAATGCATAGTTCTAATTCCCTAAATCCTCTCAATTAATGATTGAGTTCATGCTCTTTTTAGACTACTATAGAACTATTAGATAAACATTTATTTGYTTCAACACTACGGCAGGAGTTGAATAACATGAGCAGTCAAATACGCTCACTGGAAGATGCAGCCGAACATATTATTAATCTACTAAAAAACTTCCTCCAATTGAATACGTTGTTTATTACAGTAAATGACGGCTCTCTTACTCGTTTGTTTAAAGTATATAACCATCAAGATCAATTAATTAATATCGGAACACAAGAATTACTGCTACAGTTTTATAGCAACCTCGTATCTAACCAACCAAACTCACTTCTAATTATCCAAAACATCCTAGAGGACGATCGGACCACCGCCTTACCCTATCGAGATCAGCTTGGCTCATACTCATTTGCAGGTATAGCCGTTACAACTTTGGACAGTCCCTCATACGTCACAATTTGCTTGATGGATCGCGAGCCTATCCAGCTAGATGAAAAGCAGCTTGCATTTATCAAATCCATGGCCTCCTTTTTCGGCTATATCATTGAGCTTGAGAATGAAAGTGTCACAGATAGCTTAACCGGTCTTTACAATCGACGTTATTTGAAGCATCTCTACCATATCGGATCTGACAAGCAGTTTAGCGTGATGTTCATAGACATTGATGACTTCAAAGATGTTAACGACACTTTTGGCCATGATTTTGGTGATCTGCTTTTGCTTGATATTGCAGCCCGGCTTAAACATAACGTTAGAAAGTCCGATATATTGATTCGTTATGGTGGTGACGAGTTCCTTATATGCTTTCAACATCTCGTTGACAATCAAGATATTCAGTTCGTGACTGAGAAAATTAAAGACTCCTTCAGTAACCCTTTTATTATTAATGGAGAAGCAATCCACATTTCAGCAAGCATTGGAATTAGCAATACCCCTGGACTCAACTCCAGTCTAAAAGAACTAATCAACAATGCGGATCATGCTATGTATGATATTAAGAATAAATAGCGTGTTTAATCTGAAGCTTGATTTCAACCATCCTTTGTCATAACGTTAGCCAGCCCGTCATACATATGGTATGAATCGTATTTGCAAATACGGAGGGATGACGGATGAACCAGGATGAGATTCGCGCGTTGGAGCGATCCATCGATGAAATAACAGAGATTGCACAAGGCTTTGGACTCGATTTCTACCAAATGCGGTATGAGATCTGTCCTGCAGATATTATTTACACCTTCGGTGCATATGGTATGCCGACTCGCTTCAGTCACTGGAGCTTCGGAAAAACGTTTAATAAGATGAAGATGCAATACGACTTTGGTCTAAGTAAAATTTATGAGTTAGTCATTAACTCGAACCCTTGCTACGCCTTTCTGCTTGAGGGCAATTCCCTTATCCAGAACAAGCTAATCGTCGCACATGTACTAGCGCACTGTGACTTTTTCAAAAACAACTCCCGCTTCAGTGTAACGAACCGCAACATGGTCGAGAGCATGTCCGCAACTGCTGACCGTATCCATCAATATGAAATGGATCATGGCACAGAAGCTGTTGAGAAGTTTATTGACGCCGTTCTTGCCATTCAGGAGCATGTGGACCCGACGCTGATTAAGCCTTATCAGCTTGATAAAGCGCGTTACATCGAATTAGCACGCAGAGAAACGGAACGCTCATCCAAAACAACCCTTCCATCGGAGTACGAGGATTTGTGGCACTTAGAGCCAAACCCTGACGCAGAAGCTGAAGCATCCGCTCTTGCTGCAGATCTTAAACGATTTCCTCCTAAACCGGAGAAGGACCTCATCTGGTTTATTGAGGAATATTCATCTATCTTAGAGGATTGGCAACGAGATATTTTGACGATGCTGCGT
>NZ_JBFUHJ010000549.1:0-3364 GCF_056402455.1 Paenibacillus sp. P4_A7
CTTACAGGCTGCCGCTGCTCTTATCCAAGAGTCGAATCCTACTTTGCTCGGAACACAAGAAGGCAAGTACGGAATGCTTGAGGACTTGGATAACTTACTGCCCGGTTACAACCGTATCGGCGAAGGACGTCTAGGCTATGAGAGCGGTCAACCACAGCAAGACGAATGCTGTGCAATCTACTATAAGCATGCGGAACTTAACGTTATAAAACATGGGCAATTTTGGTTGTCTGAAACTCCTGAATTGCCTGGCAGCAAGAGCTGGGATAGTTGCTTGCCCCGAATTTGCACTTGGGTTTGCTTCGAAATGAATAAGCAGTCTGGAACCCGCTTCTATATCTTTAATACTCATTTCGATCATTTAGGACAACAGGCTCGGGAAGAAAGCTCCAAGCTGATTATTGCACGTATTCAGCAATTACGCGGGGAAGAATGTCTTCCTGTTCTGCTCATGGGTGATTTCAACGCACATCCAGACAATATCGCCATTACATTACTTCAGGAGCAATTTGTTGATGCTTACTCGATCTTGAACGAGTCTGTCGGATGTACATTTCACGCGTTCGAAGGCGGTACTAAGGGTCAACCCATTGACTACGTATTCACTACATCAGATGTTGAAATGATAGAAACCGTTGTCGATCGCAAGCTGCGTGACGGAAGATATCCTTCCGATCATTATTCGATTGCAGTAACACTTTCTCTAACTTAAAATGCAAGGATAGCTTCATTCGAATAGGAGAACCATGATACTCTTTCTACCATTGAAAGATCTATCGTGGTTCTCCTGCTCTATCTCGAGTTTCTAGCAAAATTGAACCACATCAAAGGAGAATAAACAATGAATCAATATAAAGGTTATATATTTGATTTGGACGGTACCATTTATTTGGGGCAAAATGCTATTGAAGGAGCCGTGAATACGGTAAATCGTCTATTAGCCGATGATAAGAAAGTACTTTTCCTTACTAACAAAACAATAGATTCCAGACATAATTATGTCAAGAAGCTAAATGGCCTCGGCATACCTGTCACATTAAACGAAATCTTAAGTCCTGTCATTGTCACCCTAAGTTTACTGCGTGAACGTCACCAAGGACAACAGGTTTATGTTATCGGAGAGCAGATTTTCAAAGATGAGTTGGAAAGAGAAGGTGTCCTTTTTGCAAGCWCCCCTGATGAAACCGATGTAATTGTTCTATCATGGGATCGCAATTTTCACTATGATCAATTGAATTTTGCTTACCAAGCCATCAAACGAGGAGCGAAAGTGATAGCAACTAATCCCGACAGAACCTGTCCAACGCCAGACGGCGATTTACCCGATTGCGGCAGTATAATAGGAGCCATTGAAGGTGCGACAGGAATAAAGATCAATGACATTGCGGGAAAGCCTTCCAAGCATATGGCTGATGTAGCCCTTAATGTGCTTAACTTAACGGCCAAGGATTGCCTCATGATCGGTGATCGTTTAGAAACCGATATCTATATCGGCAAAATATCGGGTATGCATACTGCACTCGTTTTAACAGGCACTTCTCGTCCAGAAGACGTCTTACAAGCAGAATTCCAACCCAATTATGTCATAAACTCCGWTAATGACATCTATGAGATAGCGAATTAATGTGCATCGGATATGATAATCTGCAGCAGGAGCTGATTTATCATATAACGTGTATAGTTAAGGAAGGCGTGAAGATTCATGATCAGTATCCATATTGATTGGCTCACTATCATTATTCGATTGCTTATAGCGGCTTCTCTCGGCGGAATTATAGGGTGGGAACGTGAGATCCGAAACAAGCAAGCAGGTTTTAAGACCAACCTGCTCGTATCCGTAGGTTCATCGCTCATTATGATTACTTCAATCTATGGCTTTGGCGATCTTATTGATCATCCCAACGCTCGCTTCGATCCAGCGCGGCTGTCGGCACAGGTCGTTAGTGGTATTGGATTTCTTGGAGCTGGTGCTATTATGCGACGTTCCAATCACATATCCGGTCTTACGACAGCAGCGATGCTTTGGGTTGTAGCTGGTATTGGCTTGAGTGTTGGAGCAGGCTTTTATGTACCTGCTGTTGCAACCACCCTAATCGTCGTTATTTGTATCGTAGTCATGCGCAAAATCGAAACCCGATTTGTTTTGACAAGCGTGGAAGGCACCATGCAATTTACTTTAAAAGAAGATATTCTGAAATTAGATGATCTAAGAACAGTAATGGAAAAAGAACGTATCGAAATCCATAACGTATCCGTAACACGCCAAGATGAATCAGATACCTCCTACAAAATATTAACCGTTGATTGCAGCATACGTCTTAAAAGAAATCTGGAGGTTTTGGCCATCATGGGACGATTCGAACAATTGAATGGTGTTATCGAGATTACTTTTGATTGGAAAGGAAAGTAAGCTACTTTCCCCATTATCCCTCGATTTGGCACTTGAGCCTTTCAGAAAGTGCCCACCTGGGGGTATACAAAAAAACTCCGTCTCTAGTTACAGAGACGGAGTTTTTAAACATTATTTTGTAGATACAGCTTGGAACCAATCATTAACTTCTTTCGTTACTTGATCGCCGCCGTTTGCTTTCCAATTTTTGACGAATTCGTCAAAAGCATCTACTGGCAATTTGCCGTATATGATTTTATTGAAAGTTTCTAGCTCGGACTGACGAAGCAGGTTCCATTTTTCGATCATTGTAGGCGTTGCTGCGCCTGTAAAGTAGTTTTGCTTACGAATGTCGATTTGTGACATAACAATTTTTGCAGCATACCAGTTTTCCGGTTTACGGAATTGAGCCTGTTGCTTCTCGTAAGGAGTTTCTGGTTGCGCACCTTCAGCCAGCTTAACAAGTGATGACATATAAAGGTTAGGAATACGAGCAGGACCAGTAATGAACGGGAAGCTATTGAAGAAACCATCGATTTTTTCTTTCTCGCTTGTTGGTTTGCCATCTACCATAGCCCAGTCATAACCTTCAGCAAATCCATTTTCGTACTTGCTTCCAACAGCTGGGTTAGCTAGATTATCAAGCAGGTAGTTGTAATAAAGAATAATTGCTTCCGGGTGTTTAGCGTCTTTGTTAATCATGAAGCTGCTGTTAACACCGGAATTTTGCCATTTAGTACCCATCAAGCCATCTGGTCCCGCAGGTACCGGATATGCTTTATATTGCGAACCAGCTACGTTTTTCAACAAGTCTGGAGCTGGCCAGTCTGGAACCCAGTTCGCGCCTGGCAATACGCCTGCGTTTCCTTTAGTCCAAATCTCAGCCGATTTACCTTCGTCCCATAGCGCGGAGTCAGGGTGAATATAACCTTTTTCTAACCATTCTTGCAGTTTAGCAAGAGCTTGCTTAGCACC
>NZ_JBFUHJ010000550.1:0-3347 GCF_056402455.1 Paenibacillus sp. P4_A7
TTTCGGCATTCGGTACATATTCTTGACATTGCACATTGCCAAGAATATGTACCGATAAAACAAAAAAACCGCGATTTACGCGGTAATTAATCGGCTCATATTCTTGTCATCCGACACTTTCACTACATAAAAAAAAGCCTGATTCCTCAGGCATTTACATTTAAAATTATGTAGGCACATTTGTGTCATTGGACAATATCATCTCTTTGTTGTCGGATGACAAATGACAAGAACTTTATCTCATTCCCAATTAGTAT
The DNA here is from genome assembly GCF_056402455.1 of Paenibacillus sp. P4_A7. Taxonomy (NCBI): domain Bacteria; kingdom Bacillati; phylum Bacillota; class Bacilli; order Caryophanales; family Paenibacillaceae; genus Paenibacillus; species Paenibacillus sp. P4_A7. The sequence continues at coordinate 258 of NZ_JBFUHJ010000550.1, forward strand.
AAATCAAGTATCAAACTTCGCCTAACAGGCAACCAGTGGAATAACAAGAAAAGGAGCTCTCGTCACCGTGACGACAAGAGATCCTTCTTCAATTGTTGCTTCACTGGCCTACTGAAATTAAAATGTCCGGTTTGACCGGATGCGTACTGGTTACATCGAGTTGCTAGGAATTCCATAAAGTTTGCCCTGATACTCGTGGATGTTCATCCAAACCTTAAATATTATCAAAGGGGTCGACAATTGTATCTCTTCGAGCATCTCTCTCATAGTAAGAGGCTAATTGCCTAAGTGTGTCTGCTAATCGATGATAACCGGAAATCTCAATTTCATTTGCCTGCCTTAAATACTGTTCTGCAAGTGCTTGCTCTTCCTTTCCTCCTGACAGTGAATAAACGCCCCTAGATCTCAACAGTTTACTTCTAAAACCCTCTCGCATACTTGCTGCATCTTTCTCGTTTAACACCAACGCCGCAGACTTATGCATCCATAGCCCTTCTGGATCTTGCGGCGTATGAACTAGAACCTCTCCAATTATAGAAAGAGCAACGTCGAAATATCCTGATTCGATACTGAGTTTCTTGACCTCTTCAATCCATTGGAGAAGAAAGTCTCCATCAAAGTTATTTTGTACCATACCCGGCGGTGTTTTCCATGCTTCCAGTAATCTGTATGCGTTTGTAGCAAGGCCTCGCTTTTCCTCTGTAATATCTTCGAATGCCTGTTCATCAATCTTTGTGGGTGACGCTAAAGTAATCACATAGTAAAAGAATGAAGGATCATTTGACAGCTTATGTTCTAATGTCCTTGGGTGTGCTCCTGGGTAATTGACAAGTAGTCTCAACAATTGCCATTCAAGACCAGCAAGCTCATCCATATCCACTTGATCATCTTTTTGTAATGCTGTAATAATCTCCACAACATCGTTTTGATCAAGTGATTTAAAGATTTCTGGAACACTTACTAGTGCTGTAAGAGTACGAATAGCCTGGTGATTATTAATAGTCCCATTATTATGAAGTAACATATTTAAACATTGGGTCGCTAGATGAGGTCGTTTATATTCAACTAATCGATCTATAGCCCACTCTAAATTACTTGATGCTTCGTAAGGATTCACATTAATAGTTGACCAATATAGCTCTTGATTATCGTTTAAAAGGTTAAGTACTCTTTCCCATGTTTCATTACAAAATGGGAGGTATGCAAGGAACTGAGCAATTTCGGTCTGTTCCCAAGTTGACATATCAATGTGGTCAACCCACTCCCATCCCTTTGCATAAAAAACTTCCCAAACGTATCCATGACTAAACTGGGATATTGCTGTCTCGCCGGATTTGATTAATTGGGGTAAGACCTTAGTTTCAATTTCCTGATTATTAAGCATACCTGTGCTAGTACCAACGAACCTTGGATGATTAACTGACCTCGCAAAATCTAGTACCAGTTCTACTCCACCAAACGAGAATATCTCGCTAATCGCCAACCGCCTGCGTTCTTGTATTAATTTTCTCTGTTCTTCGTACTCACCCAATTTTTCAAACAAATTCGAGTCATATTCATTGAATAGTCTCTGATATCGAAGAGCTGGTTCTTCTGGTGCTAGTGCATCTGCTATTGAAACAAGCCTACTTATTATCTCCGCATCCATAGCCCATATGGCATCAGAAAATTTTTGGTGCTTCTGAATTACTTGTAGAAGCACATTCCACACTTCTAATCGATCAGTTGCAGATTGAAAAATCAATTCACTTGAACTTAGGAAAGCTAACAACGCTTCTCTTGGTACGTCAGGAAGGTCAGATATTCTTTGAATAAAATCAATTAGGTTAGTGTGTTCTTTCTTGGCTACATTCATTGCTAGACCGGCATACTCAAAAACCTGTTCATCATATTCCTGTTTATTAACTCTACTCGTCCAGTCTTCAGGGATCCATTTACGCCAAGACGGTTTATGTGTGCCTGATGAGGAGCTATGAAGTTTAGGAAGCAGAGTCAAAAGTAATTTCCATGCAACTTCTGGAACTTCTCTCATAAGAATTTCGACTGCTGCTTTTCTCGTTTGAAGATTCGCAGTCGTTTGAGGGAACCATGGAAGTAGTATTGTTGTAAGAGAATTTGAGGGTCTATTTGCCCACTTGCCTCCAGGATCTATTTGTGCAAGTTCACCCAGAATAACTACCACCTTTGTGAGGTAGCGAGCATCCCAAGCAATTGTCTCTAACGACCAAAGCAGCCCAGACATGTAACTCCGGCCTGTAAGCCCTTGTGTTTCTTGAGCATATATTTTTTCAAAAGGGCAGGAACTACTATTTATTGCTTGCTCAACTGCTTCGAGAAACTCCTCTGGTGCCGCTTCCGCAAGTAATGGTAAGAGCTCGGTAAGGCTTGCCCAGAGTACCCAATCTGCATTATTCAATACTACTTTCACAATGTGCCTAGCTATTGAATCCGCTTTGCCAGTACTGGATGACCTAAGTGCCTCTGGAAGGCTGCCAAGTAGCGCAAGCGTTTCTGATATCCCTCTTCTAAGCAAAGTCGAATGCCTCATTGTCTTTCCGTAAATACTCGCCATAAATCGGTTCTCGGGAGCTATGTCAAACTTTGGATCAACCTGTGTAAGTAAAGATATTGCTACTTCTTTAAACCTATCGAGATGTTCATCAAATAGCCGCGGGCCTAGCGCGTACCATCCCTCATATCGCAAGACTKATCTCCAGTTCCCCTCTTTCAGAATAAAAGGACTATCTGTACGAAGCGAAATACCACGGATTTTTACGATCCAATCTCCATAAGGAATTCCTGATATTTTCTCTACAATTGCTTTATCTTCCTCATTATTTTCCGACCAAGAGCTTATCAAGGTAGTAATCGCAAGATCAGCAACTTCAGGGCCCTGAGCCCATTCCGGAACTAGAGAGATGTGTTTAAGACGTCTAAGTAAAGAACTTAAGTTGCCATGACTTATTTGAGCGAAAGATCTCGCCCGTTCTTCATTATATCCGGCCTGTACCAATGACTCTTTTAATTGATAAACTTTAGGATTAGGTATTGTTGTTCTATTAGGGTGAGGTATTCCTCCTGGCATTCCAC
>NZ_JBFUHJ010000551.1:0-3327 GCF_056402455.1 Paenibacillus sp. P4_A7
GATTATACAGGTCAAGTGGCGGTCGGTGCGGTCGTAATGAATCGCCTCCAGTCTTCAAAGTTTCCGAATACAGTAAAAGAAGTCATTATGGAGCCAAATGCTTTCTCAGCCGTAAAAGACGGACAGTACTGGCTTATTCCGAATCAAACGGCATTCAAGGCGGCTAAAGCAGCTGTAAAAGGGACGGATCCCACCGGCAATGCGTTGTTCTACTATAATCCGGTTATMTCCAAATCGGCTTGGTTCAAGACGCGTACAGCCACCAAGAAAATCGGCAATCATCTATTTACGCTATAGGTATAGCCAAGAGAGAAGGACATTAATCTAGAATAGGAGAACAAATGAATGAGCATTGACACTAAGGACCGGCATCAGGCTAGAGTTGAATTAGTAATTGATATTATCAAAGGAGTTTTTGAAAAAGAGACTATTCCGGAGGCTTTCAAAGAGAAATTAAATACAATGAGCTATGATGATTTAGGATTTTTTGTTCTAGATATCATAAAAAACCGATCCGTTAATGAATTTCTTTAATTGAATATCGGGCTCCTCACGGGTCGCTTCTTGTTAAAAGAAACAGTAAGGAGTGTTTCAACGTTAAGCTTTCTTCCCGTTACCTCAATAAAAAGAGCAAACGCTGTCGCAGCGTTTGCTCTTTTTATCTTTACAACGCTCTCATTACCCGGTAGCGACTAGATGTTGAGCGATATTTTTTTCAATGAGTTGATTTTGTCTCGCTTGCGTTTAAAACTAGCTGTTTTCTCAAAGATTAACCCGGGTATTGACGCAGCTGCATTAATAATCCCATTTTATTTGATTCTTAAAGCGTGTCCGCAACGAGCGCAATATCTGGTACTCCTCGGAGATAAGGTACCGCAGCCGCTGCAATGCAGCTCGCCATCGGTCGTATCGTCCGGATCGAGATGCCGCAGCTGCTCTTGCACATAGGGATTCATAGTCGAAAGGGTTTGAATTTCCTCTCTTCTGCCGATACGGATCAAGACATATAACAAGATGATATCGATCCAACCGATAACAACCATCATTCCTATCTTTTCCCAACCATTGTCAAAACGGTAATTCCATAGCGCATGCAAACCGATGACTAGGAGAAGCAGGAGGATTGCGCCTCCAACCTTGTACACGCCACGCGCGTTACCAAAGGCTTTCGACTTCGTTGATGCCACACCAATCCAGATTCCTACAGCCGCGATCGCCGTCCACGCTCCATGGCCGAAGGGTGACAATAAGGCCCTGATCCAGAGAACGGATAACATGCCGACTGAAGATGCCTCATCAATATGCGACCAACCGTAGATCATGCTTTCTACCGCARCAAATCCCATGCCTGCTGCCGCTCCGAACACGACCGCATCCATCAGAAAATGCATTTGCTTCGTGCGGACAAGTGCGATGCACACGAGAAGTTTAGCGCTTTCCTCGATCAATGATACAAACAGCGGCAATCTAAACTGTGCGAAATCCAAGCCGCTGTCGCCGATGCCGAATAGCCACGATCGCTCAAGGAACCACGCCACAGGAACCGCGAAAATCGCGGAAGACGCGAAAATCAAGCTTAAACGCGTCTGTCGAAAACCTAATAACTGGTGGTCTCGAATATAAGAAACGAATGTAACGGGACCCACGAGTCCTCCTACAATCATAACCGCGATGCTCAGCCAACTGTTGTTCAGGAACAGAGCCAGCAGAGACAGTACGATGAAGCCCCCGCCCAGCCAAAGAAGTACGTCAATCCAGCGCTCCCTGGCTTTAGGCAGGATCGAGTTGTGTTCCTCGGAGACAGGCTCTGGCTCTCCACCATACTCATATTTAACTTTGGAAACCAGGTGTGGCGTCCGGATGTTGAGTATCTCCATAAACTGCTTCTGTATCGGGGCGTAATAACTTAGTACATACAGAAACTCGCTCTTTCCCATCACCAATAATTCACTATCCTCGGATGCCGTAATTGCAACCTCTGAAGGAGTATCGGTCAATAGCATCGCTTCCCCGAAAAAATCGCCTTCGAGCAGAACCGTCCTTTTTCGTCTCCTCCTGCCGGCTTCCAATCTGCCCTTGCTAACCATGTAAAATTGATCGGCAAGCGCTCCCTCCGMCACGACGGTTTCACCTTTCGCAACTTTTCGGACTGTCGTGACTTCCGCGAGACCGCGAAGCTCGGCGTCAGGAATGACCGACCATATTGTAGCGTTGCGAAGCTTCCGATGGATCATTCGAATGCGGACGGTTAGCAGCATGCTCTCATGGAACAACGGGCTGCTTTCGGCCAATAACTCGAATAACTGACGATCCAAACGCAAAGCCGATACGTTGCCAATGGCTGTTACACGAGCTGTTCTGCGTTCGTTTTGCAGCAATCCGATTTCTCCGACTAACGCCCCCGAACCGAGCTCGGCCAGCAGCATCGACTTCCCGACCAAATTGCGCGATGAAACCTGTACGTTACCCGTACGAATAAAATAACATTCCGTGCCGATTTCACCTTCAACAAGGAGCGATTGTCCGTCCATGAAATCGATGGATTGAATAGAACTGGCCGCAATCCGCAGCTCATCATCCGGTATACCGCGCAACAGAGGATGCTCGTGCAAAAAAGAAAAAACGTCTTCGGAGGACATCTGCTCAACTTCCCTTATCTCATATTGCCGATAATGCTGCTTCTGGAATCCTGCATCTTCTTAAGGAAGTTCGTCATAACGTCGAACGCTTCGTTTCGTTTATTGGACAAACTCTGTAAACGAAGCATATCCATCTGTTGCGAATTCGATAGAGAGTCGATTTGACTTTTAGATTGCTGCTTTATCGCTTCGAGTTCGTCTTTATTTTTAGGCGGCGCTGTACTGATACCGGCTTCTTCCATTGCTTTTCTCATGGCTTCTGTCTGATTATCATTTATAGCATTATCGGGTGAAGAACCAGCCTGAATATCTATCTCCCCAGCCTTGGACAAAACAGCATTTAATTGGCCTATCTGATTGTTCCTATCCTGCACAGCTGTGATTTGATCCTGCAGCTGCTTTTGCAGAAGTTGCGAGCGTTGCTGTTGAACCGCCATCAATGCCGTTTCCAGATCCATGCTGTTCACGTTAATTGTCTCCACTCCGCCCACATTGCCGACACTAGCGATCGAATTCTGCGTTGCACCTCTGCCTAGTGCGTCATTAACCGTATGGTAGAACGAATTGTTGTACATGAGAGCCGAACCGACAAGTACACCTACAATAAATACACCACCAACAGATAATATCTTTTTCTTCATACTCATTCGCCAACTTCCTCTCATCCTGTTTTTTTAGCATCTATTGC
>NZ_JBFUHJ010000552.1:0-3317 GCF_056402455.1 Paenibacillus sp. P4_A7
ATGTAATAGATATTAATAATAGCTGAAAAATCAMCAGATAGCTAGTTTGCAGCAGTGAGACGAAAAATAGGAAGCTTAATTAAATAAAGAATAGAGAAATCGATGGATTTTCACGTTATCGGTTTATTTATTGTTGCTTTGTTATTAAATGTTCCATTCATGCAATTCACTTGCTTGTCATATAGTTTAACTCAGAGGTACAGGCATAGTAAGTGAAGAGTAAGAGTGGAAGGCGGTGGCGATAGATGGAGCATGCAGGTCGCATCAATCAAGATGAAACGACGAGTATGGACGTAACGATAGATTTTTCTGTGCAGGGAATGAGCTGTTCCGCTTGTGCGGCGCGTATTGAAAAGGCAGTTGGCAAAATGGAAGGCGTACAATCAGCGGCAGTCAGCTTTCCGCTGCGTACAGCCTGGGTTCAGTTTTCGACTAATTATGTAGGGCTGCAGCAAATAGCAGAGCGTATCAAACAGCTAGGCTTCGAAGCACTAATGAATGAGCCGCCGCGCAATGGACTTCGTAAGGAGCGTAATACGCTTGGTCTAAGACTCATTGCAGCGGTGATTTTTACAATACCGCTATTGGCGTCAATGGCGCAGCATCTGCCTATGCTGGAGCCATTACTCGGTATTTTGCCGAAATGGCTGTTACTGCCCTGGCTTCAGCTAATTTTTGCAACTATTATTCAGTTTGTCATTGGCATGCCTTTTTACTTTGGCGCTTATCATGCGTTGAGGCAGCGGAGTGCCAATATGGATGTGCTCGTCGTGATAGGGACGACAGCGGCCTATTTATACAGTCATTTTGTTGTATTTCAGCAAGGTTTGTTTAGTCCGGCGAATACTGCTGCTCACGCTCCTCCGTTATATTTTGAAACTTCTGCTGTTGTGATTACTGCGGTTCTACTCGGAAAATATATTGAAACCGGAGCTTCCTTGCGAGCACAGCAAGGCTCGGACGGTTACGGTAAGCTGTTAAGTCAAACAGCTATGGTAGAACGAGCAGGCGAATTGCTGCAAATTCGTACTGAATTTGTGCGCGCCGGCGATATTGTAGTTGTAGAGGCAGGAGAGATCGTGCCTGTTGACGGCTTTGTAAGTGAAGGTATTTCAACGGCTGATGAATCACTGCTGACGGGGGAAAGCTTATCGGTTATGAAGCGGGTGGGCGATCGTATATATGCGGGGACGCGCAATGAGAGTGCCTGTATTCGTATTCGTACAGAGGCGGCTGGCCATGATACGATGCTTAACCGAATTCAAGAGCTTGTCCGGCAAGCGCAGCGGTCAAAGTCTGCGATACAACGAAATGTGGATGTCGCTGCGAGCTGGTTCGTGCCGATGATGCTACTTTTTGCAATCATCACATTTATTTTATGGGGAGCAATCTTAGATCCAGGTAATTGGAGCAAGGCCTTCGTATGTACGATAGCTGTTTTGTTGGCTGCCTGTCCCTGCGCGCTTGGCTTAGCTGCTCCAATTTCACTTGTTATAGCGGCGGGAAGGCTCGCAAAGCAAGGCATTGTAACGAAGGAAGCGGGAGCATTAGAGCGACTTGCTCGTATTCAAACGGTTATTTTTGATAAAACGGGTACATTGACGGAGGGCAAGCCGCGCGTAAGCTCGATACTTGCAGTGAAAGGCACCCGTTCAATGATATTGCGATTTGCCGCTGCAGCTGAGTCGGAATCGGCTCATCCACTAGCAGCTGCGATTAAACTAGAAGCTTTGCATATGGGGCTTGTAATCCCAAAAGCAGAACAGCAATCATATACACCAGGAGGTGGTGTGAAGGCGATTGTGGAGACGCAGAAATTTGCTGTTGGTAATGAACGATTTGCGGCAGAGCTAGGCTGGGAAGTCAGCAAAGAGGCCAAGGCGTTTGCAGTGAGTCGTGAATCGGTAGGTGAAACGGTGTTATTTGCTTCCCTTGAAGGCGTCTGTGTGGGTGTTATTGCTTTAACCGACATGATCAAGCCACACGCTCGTGACGTGGTGAAGGAATTAAAGGAGTTAGGTGTAACGGCTGTACTCGCAACGGGAGATCATGAAGCTCCGGCACGAGCAGTAGCGAAGGCGGCAGGTATTACGGTGATTCATTCTTCTATGTTGCCAGAGAATAAGCTGGCGCTTGTTGAGTCTTTAAAAAGGCAGGGGAAACGAGTTGCAATGGCTGGAGACGGCTGGAATGACGCACCGGCTTTAGCAGCATCGGATGTAGGCATGGCTATGGGGAATGGAACGGATGCCGCGCTGAGTGCGGGGCATATGACACTTTTATTTTCACGTTTAAAATCAATTCCCGAGGCAGTCCGTATCAGTCGGTTAACGATACGCAATGTGAAGCAGAATCTGACTTTTGCTTTCCTATATAATGTCATCATTATTCCGTTTGCTGCATTCGGTATTCTACAGCCATGGATGGCGGGTACGGCGATGGCGCTTAGCTCGATTTCAGTCGTAGGCAATGCGCTCCGGTTATCAGGTCAATTGCGGCGTATAGAAGGCTCACACTCATGATTGTTACATGGAACCAAATTGGATTGATTATATTAACTGGTTTGTTTAGCGCTCCTCATTGCATAGCTATGTGCGGCGGTATAGTATCCGCGGTATCGCTGCAATCTACCGCAACAGTGCGGAAATCCATGCTATTGTACAACGCTGGGCGTATTCTCTCATACTCCTTGCTAGGTGCGGTTATGGGAGCAGTTGGCTCCTTTGTAGATGTAGCAGGCRAACTTGCTGGGGTGCAAGGGCTCGCTTCAATCATCGGAGGTTGCTTTGTGCTGTTATGGCTATGGAAAAGGTTTCAGCTTCCGCTTATGCACAAGCTATCAACTGTATTGCACAAAAGACTGGTAGGTGGCGCTCAGCGTTCTTCAAGTCAAGAGGCCATTCATTTACTGGCAACAGGTATAGCTTTTGGATTCTTGCCTTGCGGTCTAACCTATGCGATGCAAATGACCGCGGCTTCAACGGGATCAGTTGTTGCAGGGGCAGCTGTTATGGCATTGTTTGGTCTGTCTACATTTCCTGCCTTAGCGGTAGCTGCATCTATTGCCTCGTTTGCCAATAAGAAATGGCGGCGGTTTATGCGAAGAGCAGGAGTAATAACAGCAATTGCAGTGGGCGTATTAGCGATACTTCGAGGGTTGGCCGTTAACGGAGTTATACCGTCGATATCACCTTGGCTTTGGTAGAGGATGGCTTGGAGGCAATATTGAATTTGTTGATAGAATTACTTACTCATCAGGCGGCTTGGTGGGAATATAAAGTAGTTTCAGATTGTGAAACTAGTGAGCGGTATTGTGG
>NZ_JBFUHJ010000553.1:0-3315 GCF_056402455.1 Paenibacillus sp. P4_A7
TCATTAGGATGATTAACATTGTTGCCGGTCATGTCCGCGAATCCCTTATGTGCCAATAGTTTCTGATGAACCCCGGTCATATTGACCGGAACAATTCCCGTTCCAGATAACTGCTCCAGAACGCCATAGTAATTGGCTTGTTGGTTAGCATAATTTGTTTCGGGATTGGCAAGAGTGGTGCCGACAACTAAAAATTCCGCATCTTGATTGGTGAGCCTTACGGTTTCAATAATGCTTTTGACATTAGCCTTAAATTGCGCTGGAGTTACTCCTGCAGTACCATCATTCATTCCAAAGGCTATAATAACCAGATCAGGATCTGCCGCAGCAACTCGTGTTTCGGCTTCTGCCGCTCCCCATGATGAGGTTTGCCCCGCAACAGAAGGATTAAGCAGCGTTATCGCTGAAGAATAACTTTGCTCTAACCGCCATACCAACATTTCACTCCAGGTTGGCATGTTAGGTGGAGCATTATATACTCCACTAGAATTGTAACCAACTGAAATACTATCTCCGTAAAGTACTATTTTCAACGGTAGCCCATTTGTTAATTTAGAAGCTGTAAGAGGTAGGCTTTCTCCCCCATACGTTGGTACAGGTCCCTGCTATGCATTTGCTGCGTGCGTATATGTGACTACAATCTGCCGATCGTGGAAAAACGTCCCTTCTCGGAATAAGGCGTATCCTCCCCCCACTCTAGGAATCTGCTCATTAACTGGAGGTGAGGTAGGATACATCTCCTCATGAGTCAGATAAGGAATACCAGAACCTTCCAGCAGTTTTATTTTGCCACCACTGAACTCCCAATCTACCCCTTCCACATATTCGATATCATGGCGGGCGCTCTTAACGGAAAGAATGGATTCCGGAGAAAACAACAACGATGCTTCAGGAAGCTCTTCATCCTCTGAAATCATCAGCAGTGACTCATTATACATGGAGTTTCCCAACCAGAAAGGCGTCATCGCCTCATCAAGGAATACGTTCTCCTCTTCTTCCTCATCCGCATATATCAGCAAGCAAGGTAGTGCGATTAGAGCTATGATGGACACTAATAGCAACTTGCTCATCCCTTTTATTCTCATCTAGTACATCCCCTTCCACAGTGGAGTCTACAGAATTGAATGACGGTTTATATGCTGTTCTTTACAAGTTGTATCTCATCTTCATCTCGAAGCTTGAATACGATCTCCTCGTTTCCAAATACATAACGGATTTCGTCATCTGCTCCCAAAAAGGGTGAGATTAACTCCAGTACTTCGGCGGATTGGACATCGTCTGTTATAATCCATATCCCATTGCCACAGCTGTTCACCATTGTTCCATTGACGTATTCAGCCTTCAGAAACTCTGGTGCAAGCTCAGGTGTAGCAACAACGACAAGCCCTTTTAGTTCAACAAGATCTGCGACGTTGCAGAGCGTCTCGCTGCTTATTGTAATACCACTGAGAAAAGCAAGTTTTACCGACTCCAACTGAGCTCTTCCAACCTTTTGATCATACACAATAACTCCATTCATGGGAGCAAATGAACGATGGGGAATGGATTCATACTTGGTCGTATTCCATGACAAGCTATCGGCAGGAATGACGCCATGTGATATTACATTCCAAATTTTCAGCCAATGGGACGAGCTTGGTGTACAATGTAACGTCTTGGAACCATATAACCACTCTGGCCAGAATGGTTCATTGGCTTGCCCGTAGTCGGTATCGTCAAAACGGATGATCGCGATTTCAGGCTTGATGTCACGAAACGTATAAGTCCTCTTATTCGACGGTAAATACTGTTGCGTGAACCACTGCAGCTGCTCACCCCATTCCGTCACTCTGTTCATTTGAACGCCATTTTCTTCCACGATTTCAACAAGGCTGCCCTGGAAGTTCAAATTTTCAACATACATGCGATCGACACCCGTCCAGTAACCATAGATTAGGTTGCTTCGCAATTCTTCAGGCGAATGCCCAGGATACCGATCACTAAGCCAAAGATCAAGACACGTCCATAGCTCCCGATCGTATTGCAGTGCAGCCCCCATTGCACTGGCCATCCATACAGGTGACCAGCTTTCCTTCATTAGCTTGCAGGACGGTATCATACCTGCTTCGGCGAAGTTATGGAATAATACGGGGAAAACGTGTTCGGTTATTACCTGCCCTACACCGTCAGCTTTCCATTGCTCCGTAATCCTCTTACCATTAGCAAGTACCATCTGCTCCGCTTCAAGTAACGACATATTCGATGTTTCACATAAAAAAACCATATCCTTCTTAGCATCTTGATTAGCAATATTGGTATTGATTGACGCACTCCCCTGCCACACCCAACTGCGGTGAAGCTGCATATGATCAGCTTCATCGAGTACGATACCAGCGAATGCGTGTGATTCGGTAAGAACTTGCAAAATTTCCGGTTTGAAATTCATATAATGGAGACCATTCTCTCCTTTGCACCAATCCCAGCCCTCATCATCAATGAAGTGTTCGACCCAATTGACGCGTTCGGTATTAAGCACATACTGCAACCCGTTTTGTTCACAAAGATTGGATAACCCTCGAATAAAATCGATTTGCTCCGCCGTACTTCCGCGTGGAACATAGTGATAAACAACAAACTCAACGCCAAGCAGTTTAAGCGATTCCATCCAGAGTGGATATTTATAGGCATTTTCCCGATCACCTGCATTATCCACACCAATATAGAAGTCCTTTCTATTGCCATTTTCTTCGAGCATTTTTCCAATACCTCCGCTTCAGCGAACATGCAGTTATGATATTGACACGAACTAAACCCAGAAATCTATTGAATCGCAAATCATAGACCCGTCAATAAGCTCAAGAGTGACCGCATGATAGCCATATGGAACTTCACCGCTTTCAAATACTACAGCTGACTTCCTATCTACTGTGTCCTGTAAATCGATTGTCGTGAGCAKTGTTCCGTCGAAATAGATCCTAACCTTTCCGAAGTGCTTGCCCTTTGGGCTCCAAATTTGAAAATGTCTACCCAGATAGTTCCACTTCACCCTGCTGCCCGGTATATCCGTATGACAACCTAACCCAAAACGCAGAAGATCGCTATCGCTCTTGTTCCAGTTGCCAAGCTCTGGAGAATCCGATGAGTTTGTCGGTGCTTCCCCTGCACCAATAAGCCCTTCCGTACATAAATAGGTCAATCTGCAAGTTGTACCAAGCTGATCAAGCTTCAAGCACTTCACATACAGGTTACTTTCTTTACCCGCTAACAAGCCAACTTTCCCACCTCTAATCGCAATGTTTCCTTGCCACACAACTTCGCCGTTTATCGATAAATTTG
>NZ_JBFUHJ010000554.1:0-3289 GCF_056402455.1 Paenibacillus sp. P4_A7
GAGTTTTTTTATGCCTTTATGCCTTATTACATCAGTTACGGAAGGGGATAGCGAGAATGACGGAAGAAGAGCATCTGGTCATCATGGATGAAACGGCGATTCGCCGGGCATTAACGCGAATTGCCCACGAGATTGTGGAGAAAAACAAAGGTATTGATAATTGTGTGATCGTTGGCATTAGGACACGAGGTATTTATCTAGCTCGTCGAATTGCGGAACGCATTCAAGAGATCGAAGGCAAGCCTGTTCCAGTGAGTGAGCTCGATATTACACAATATCGGGATGACCGCAAAGCCGCAATTACTACGGATGTAGAAGTAGCGGCAGCGATTGGTGATCTGGACGGCGCACCACTCCAGGTAGAGGATAAACGAATTATATTGTTCGATGATGTGTTGTATACGGGACGTACGATTCGAGCAGCTATGGACGCGCTCATGGATTGCGGCAGACCGCAAAGTATTCAACTGGCGGTGCTTGTTGACCGGGGACATCGTGAGCTTCCTATTCGTCCTGACTTCGTCGGTAAAAACGTACCTTCCTCCAAGCAAGAACAAATTGACGTATCACTAACAGAAATTGATCTGATTGATCAGGTCACCTTAATTAATCAAAGGGGGCAAGCCGGATGACGATGACGCAACTAAAACAACGGAGTTTGCTMGGATTAAAAGAGCTTGGCAAAGAGGAGATCGAATCGATTCTCGACCGAGCGGCATACTGGGAAAACCATTCCACAAAAGTGCACACATTGATGCAAGGAAAATTTGCAGCGAATATGTTTTTTGAAAATAGTACAAGAACGAGATTTTCATTCGAGGTTGCTGAGAAGCGTTTAGGCGCAGAGGTATTGAATTTCTCAGCTGCGGTATCTAGCGTACAGAAGGGCGAGTCGATCTATGACACRGTGCGTACATTAGAATCAATGGGCATTGACGTAGGTATTATTCGCTTGAAGCCAAACGGAGTGCTTGCAGAGCTTGCAACTCAAATCAAAGTGCCGCTGATTAACGCCGGAGACGGCAACAATGAGCATCCGACACAAGCATTGCTCGACTTGTACACAATGAAGAAACATTTCGGACATCTAAAAGGTCTTAACGTTTCTATAGTCGGTGATATTTTGCACAGCCGAGTAGCTCGCTCAAATCTATACGCACTGCAAAAGTTCGGGGCAAACGTTCGTTTCTGTGCTCCTGCAAATATGCAATCGTCAGAACTGGGCGCACCTTATGTGTCTATGGATGAAGCGTTGAAGTCGGATGTCGTGATGATGCTTCGTGTACAACTTGAGCGTCATGAGAGCGGTATGCTGAGCTCAGCAGAAACCTATCGTGAGCAGTTTGGCTTAACAGTAGAAAGAGCAAGTCGGATTGGAAAGCAAGCCATCATTATGCACCCAGCCCCAATTAATCGCAACGTAGAAATTGATGATGAGTTGGTTGAACACCCGCAATCACGTATTTTTACTCAAATGGAAAATGGTGTTCCGATTCGAATGGCTGTTATTGAACGGGCGCTTAACTAGACTAATAAACTGACTAATTCCGGAGGGTAAACAAACAATGTCATTATGGATTATTAACGGAAACATATGGAACGAAACGACAAGCAACTTGGAAATCAAGCATGTACGAATCGAAGACGGGAAAATCGCAGCTATTGTCGATGGCGCCGAAACGCCGGATACGGGCAGCGCTCAAGTCATTGATGCACAAGGTAAGCTAGTGTCACCTGGCTTTATAGATATGCATGTTCATTTGCGTGATCCAGGGTTCGAATATAAAGAAGATATTAAGACAGGCACACGCTCCGCTGCCAAAGGCGGATTTACAACGATCGCTTGTATGCCTAATACACGGCCAGTGAGTGACACACCTGAAACGATTCGCTACATTACGAATAAGGCGGAGCAGGTGGGCATTGTAAAGGTACTCCCTTATGCAGCCATTACAAAAAATGAGCTTGGACGTGAGTTGACTGATTTTGCCGCATTGAAGGAAGCTGGCGCAATTGGCTTTACTGATGATGGAGTCGGCGTTCAAAATGCTCAAATGATGAAAAATGCGATGGCGCTCGCTCAATCAATGGATATGCCAATCATCGCACATTGCGAGGATGATTCACTTGTAGAAGGCGCATGGGCATCTGAAGGCGAGTTCTCCCGTAAGCACGGACTAAAAGGAATTCCAAATGAGTCTGAAGCCATTCATGTAGGAAGAGATGTATTACTCGCGGAAGCGACAGGCGTACATTACCATGTATGTCATGTAAGCACGGAGCAATCGGTGAGATTGATTCGTTTAGCGAAGCAAGTCGGCATACGAGTAACTGCTGAGGTTTGTCCGCATCATCTGGTTCTATCTGATGAAGATATCCCGGGTCTTGAAGATGCTAACTGGAAAATGAATCCGCCGCTTCGTACACCTCGTGATGTGCAAGCAGTAATAGAAGGTCTAGAGGATGGTACGCTTGATATGATCGTAACCGACCATGCTCCACACAGCGCTGAAGAAAAGGCTCGCGGCGTGCAGCTTGCGCCATTCGGAATCGTAGGTTTCGAAACAGCTTTCCCGCTTTTATATACGAAGTTTGTTCAGACGGGTAAATGGTCACTGGGCTTCCTGCTTCAACGTATGACAGCTGATCCTGCTCGAGTGTTCCGCCTTCCGACTGGACGATTGGAAATCGGCTCCCCAGCAGATGTCACAATTGTAGATTTAGACAGTGAGCGCGCAGTTGATCCAAGTACATTTGCTTCAAAAAGCAATAATACACCATTCGGCGGTTGGAAGCTGAGCGGTTGGCCAATAGTGACTATTGTTGATGGTAATGTAGTATGGACAGAATAACTTTCAATTAACAACTGTACTAGCAAATAGATGGAATTAATCAACACCTGAGGAGTGATACGGATGCAAGCAAGACTATTGTTGGAAGACGGTACGTTGTTCACGGGCCTTTCGTTCGGCGCAGAAGCGCAAATGATGGGTGAGGTTGTATTTAACACAGGAATGACAGGTTATCAGGAAGTTCTGTCCGATCCATCGTACTGCGGACAAATCGTTACGATGACTTACCCATTGATCGGAAACTACGGTATTACACGCGATGATTTCGAATCGATCCGCCCATATATTCACGGCTTCGTTACACGTCGCCATGAAGAGATCCCTAGTAACTGGCGTGCTCAATATTCACTTGGCCAATTGCTGAAAGAGCATGGCATCCCCGGCATCAGCGATATTGATACGCGTATGTTGACTCGTAAATTGCGTCATTTCGGCAC
>NZ_JBFUHJ010000555.1:0-3288 GCF_056402455.1 Paenibacillus sp. P4_A7
CGTTGTTAACATTGGTGATCAAATCAAGGTTAAAGTAACGGAAATCGATCAGCAGGGACGAATTAATCTTTCTGCTAAAATTCTTATGACTCCTGAAGTATCCTCGCAGTAATAGGCAGGGATACTATAGGTAACAATAGCAAGTATGAAGAAAGAGTCAGATCTGATCTTGTATCATTTATAAATGTGCTTATCCAGCTCATGAGACGAACGTTTTTGTCTTAGATGATGGAGACAACCATTTACGCTTGCATAATCTCGTCCTATTTCTCATATGTATGGACTAACGCGTTTTCTTGAATAGGGATATGCGAAAGGCCTCAGTGGGAGTGAAGATTATGAACATGCGAAAAGCTGCAATGATTGCAGTGACCATGCTAATGTTGCTCGTTTTCGTTCGCATGAATGATGATGTATCAGCTTTTCTTTCATCTTTGAAATTCGATGATTCCAAAGTAGCTTCAACTGGATTTTCATATTCAGAACCAGAGAAGAAAAAAATATTGGTCTTAATTTCTGAGGAAGCAGAGAAGCGTAAAGTTGAACCAATCAACGCTAGCTTCGATCGGATTTGGAAAGCAATTCCTGGCTATAACGGATTGGAAGTAGATGTAGAAAAAACACTTGCAGCTACTTTAAGATCACCTACAAGGGATATAAACTACGTGTACAAGGAAGTTGAGCCTAAAATAACGCTGGATGATGTAGGACCTCATGAAATCTTTCGCGGAAATCCGAACAAGAAGATGATTTCTTTTATGGTAAATGTAGCCTGGGGAAATGAATACATAGAACCGATTTTAAAAACGCTTGAGAATGAGCATGTGAAGGCAACCTTCTTCCTAGATGGAAGCTGGCTGAAGAAATACCCTGATGTTGCAAAGCAAATTCAGTCCGCGGGTCATGAGATGTCCAATCATGCTTATTCTCATCCGGATATGAAACTGCTGGGCCGTCAAGCTGCATATGATCAAATAGCAAAAACCGAAGCGTTATTGAAATCAACTTTAAACGTGGATAATAAATGGTTTGCTCCGCCATCTGGTTCGTATAATGATGCTACTGTTCATATTGCGGCGGAGCAAGGGCTGAAAACAGTATTATGGACAATCGATACGGTTGATTGGATGAAACCCTCAGCAGACTCTATCGTAAGAAAAATATCATCTAAGCTGGAGCCTGGGGCGTTAATATTAATGCATCCGACAGCATCCTCGCGAGATGCGCTAGCAGGTATGATTAAGTCAGCGAAAGCAAAAGGCTATGTAATTGGAACGGTAAGTGAGACACTTTCAACTGCAAGAGTTCCAGACGTTGTTGAGGGAGCGAACTTATTCTGATATAGTGAAAGCATTCATGTCGTAGGAGGATACTTGGTGAACAAATACACACTTAGCAATGGTTTACGCGTCGTCGTAGAATATATTCCGACAGTAAGGTCAGTTTCGTTCGGCATTTGGGTCAAAACAGGCTCGCGTTATGAAACACCACAAAATAACGGAATTTCACAATTTATCGAACATATGCTGTTCAAAGGAACGGATAAGCGTTCGGCAAAAGATATTGCAGATTTATTTGACGGAATTGGCGGGAACGTGAACGCTTTTACCTCAAAGGAATATACCTGTTATTTTGCGAAGGTGCTWGATGAGCATTTACCGATTGCAGTAGATGCGCTATCGGATATGTTTTTCAATTCTCAGCTCGATAGTGGAGAACTCGCAAAAGAGAAAAATGTTATTTTAGAAGAAATTTCTATGTACGAAGATACACCAGATGATAAGGTTCATGATGAAGCTGCCCGTGCCGCTTATGGTGACCATCCGCTAGCTTATTCCATATTAGGACTTGAGGATATTTTGACGGGAATGGGATCTGATACACTTCGTCAGTATATGAATGATAATTACACGATTGAGAACACCGTAATAAGTGTTGCCGGAAATGTGGAGGAAAGCAGCTTGCTTGCTTTGCTTGAGAAGCATCTTGGCGGATTTTCAAATAATAAGCCTACAATCATATTAGATGAAGCTCCAACGTTCCACAGTGACTACTTATTTTTCAAAAAGAAAACGGAACAAAATCATTTGTGTATTTCGTTCCCAGGCTGCGCGATAACAGATTCAAAGCTATATGCTATGATTTTGTTAAACAACGCGCTTGGCGGAGGAATGAGCTCAAGGTTGTTCCAAGAAATTAGAGAAAAACGCGGCTTAGCTTATTCCGTGTATTCCTACCATACGTCCTATGCCGATTCAGGGGTATTCACGATTTATGCGGGTACAGCTCCGAAACAAACAAAAGATGTACTTGACTTGACAATGGAGATGCTACATGAGCTTTCTGCCAAAGGATTAGGCGAAGACGAACTGCACCGCGGCAAGGAGCAATTGAAGGGAAGCTTAATTTTGAGTCTTGAAAGCACAAGCAGCAGAATGAATCGTCTCGGTAAAAATGAGCTGATGCTTGGGAAGCATCAGACATTAGATGAACTTCTAAAGCGTATAGATTCTGTTAATATGTCGGACGTGCATGAAGTCACGGAGCGGATGCTTTCGGTTCCTTTTGCAGTAGCGATGGTAGGATCGAATGACAAAGCGGCTGCGCAATTAAGGAGGAATCAACTTGTATCAAGTAATGTTTAAGCGTTTGGAAGGAAATGAAGATATCGCGATTCCGCGTAAAATGTCTGAATGGGCTGCTGGTTTCGATTTGCAAGCAGCAGTAAGTGAGCCGGTGGTACTTCAACCGGGTGAACGTCTGCTCATCCCGACGGGTTTTGCTATGGCGATGCCCGGTGAACTGGAAGCGCAAATAAGACCACGCAGTGGTCTTGCTTACAAGCATGGAATTACTTGCCTAAATACACCAGGTACAATTGATGCAGATTACCGAGGTGAGGTTAAGGTGCTGCTTGTTAACTTAGGGCAGGAACCTTTTACAATTACTCGCGGTGAACGTATTGCGCAGATGGTGTTCCAGCTCGTTCCTGCTGTATCCATTTTGGAAGCAGATGAATTGCCGGAAACCGTACGAGGTGCGGGTGGATTTGGTCATACAGGTGTATAAATAATATTAGCTAGCAATGTAAAGGTCGAGGAATTTCCTCGATCTTTTTTTTATTTTTTCACCCCGCTTTGGGCGCAAGCATAAGATGATCTAAAGCTAGTAGCAAGAAAGGAGTGAAGCCTGATGCTTACAGGCGTTCAAGTGCTGTTGCTAGGTGGGGACGCAAGACAATTGGAGGTCATTCGCAAGCTGACAGAACTGGATGCTTCAGTTACGATA
>NZ_JBFUHJ010000556.1:0-3279 GCF_056402455.1 Paenibacillus sp. P4_A7
TGCAAAGAGTATTCAATTATTGGAAAATACTTACGATGATTTATTGCCCAATTTCACTTCAGAATTATTTAATGTGGGTTGTGATGAAACCTTTGATTTAGGGCAGGGCAAAAGCAAAGACTTATGTGAAAAGATAGGTAAGGGGAAAGTCTATTACGACTTTTTAATGAAAATATACGAGCTAGTAGATCGTCGCGGTAAGAAGATGATGTTTTGGGGGGACATTCTCATTAATCATCCTGAGTTGATCCCATACCTACCTAAAGATATTATCGCACTGGAATGGGGTTATGAAGCAGATCGGCCATCTGCTGAGCACTGCAAGCAATTTAGTCAGTCTAATATCCCCTTCTATGTTTGTCCGGGCACCAGCAGCTGGAATTCCATTACTGGTCTTACAGAAAATTCACTTTCTAACCAGCTTAACGCAGCCGTGTTGGGAAAGGAATATGGTGCGATTGGGTATCTAAACACGGATTGGGGTGATCGTGGACACTGGCAATGTTTGCCGACAAGCTATGCCTCGTTTTGTTATGGGGCGGCATTAAGTTGGTGTGTAAATGAGAATAAGGAAATTGATTCTGATATTGCTACCTACCTGAATAGGTTCGTATATTTGGATAATAACAATAGAATGGCACAATTCATAATTGATTTAGGAAACTATTATCTAAAGGAAAAGAGATCGAATGCGTATCTTGGAACTGGTATCTTTAGAACGTTAAGCATCGATCAAATGACGAACTCGAATACCGATCTACATTATCTAAAATTACCAACGCTTGGAGTGGAGGATTTCGAAGGGGTAAGGGATTATGTAAGCACATTGCTAGATGAGCTTGACAAAGCTGATATGCAATGTGAAGACTCAGACATTATTGAATCCGAATACAGAAATGCAATTCGACTTATCTTACATGGTGCGAAGCTGGGATTGTTTAAGCTTGGTAGCCACGATAAGGAAGAGCGTAGAGTAATATTGGAGGAACTGACAGAGGATATAACGAGTATTACGAATGCATATAAAGAGAACTGGTTAATGAGGAATAGGAGCGGAGGGCTCGACCAAAGCATAAAAAAACTGATTGAATTGAAAAAACAATATGATGATGCATTAAATATACGATAGAACGAAAGGTCGAGAAAAATCAAGTGATTTGAGGAAGGGCAGGTTAGCTGTATTGAATATACATGCATTCAGAAATCCAGGGAAAGAATACAGGCCATCCCCATTCTGGTCATGGAATGACGCTCTTATCGAGGAAGAGCTTTTGTGGCAGGTCCAAGAGATGAAGAAGCAAGGCTTCGGCGGTTATTTCATGCACTCAAGGGTGGGCTTAAAAACCCCATATCTCTCCGATGAATGGATGGAACGGGTAAAGAGCACATTCGTCGAAGGCCAAAAGCTGGGGATGGAGACTTGGCTTTATGACGAGGATAAATGGCCAAGCGGCGCAGCAGGCGGAATTGTTACAGCCGATAATATGGAATTCAGAGCGAAATATTTATTGAAAATCGATATTGAAGCTGCTGATGTCGGATCGTATTTAGCGGATCGGAATGTCGTAGGCGTATATAAATTGTTCATGAAAGGCGAACAGCCGGAGCGGTATGAAAGAATTGTTGAGCTTGCATTAGAGAACGAACAGCAACCGCCTCACGTACAAATGGTTGCATTCAAGATGATGAGCCAAGCTCCTAGTACATGGTACAACAATGCAACCTATGCGGACTTGCTGAATCCGGAAGCCGTGCAGCGGTTTCTATCCGTCACGCACGAATTTTATGCCAGTCAATTAGGTGAGGAGTTTGGAGAATATTTACCTGGTATTTTTACGGATGAACCTCAGTTTATTGGCTCGGAAATCAACACGATGCCTTGGACAACTGAGTTTAACTCCTATTTCAAATCGCTGGAGGGCTACGACGTTGCCGATTTTCTTCCAAGCCTCTATTATGATTGTGGTGATTATCACCAAATCAGGTATGGCTACTTCAAAGCGGTAACGAAGAGATTTATTGAAGCGTTCTCGAAACCAGTATATGAGTTTTGTGGAAATAATAATCTCAAGTATACTGGTCATTATTTTGAAGAAGATACGATGTACAGGCAGGCTACCAGTGTAGGCGCATCAATGCCGCATTATGAATTCATGCACATCCCAGGCATCGATCATCTTTGCCGTCAACTAACGATTCCTACAGATATTTCTGATCATGACCAGAGCCTGCAAGTGCCCACGCCACTAACCATGAAACAGGTGTCAAGTGTGGCGCATCAGTTCGGCCGAAAGCGGGTTTTATGCGAGATATTCGGCGTAAGCGGCCACAGTATGACCTTCGAGGATCAGAAATGGCTGGCGGACTATAACTTTGTTCTTGGAATCACATTTCTTTGTCAGCATCTTGTACTGTATTCGATGGTCGGCGATCGAAAGAGGGATTATCCTCCTACGATCAGCTATCACCAGCCATACTGGGAACATTATCATCTCATGAATGATTATTTTGCCAGAGCCTCCTGGGTATGTTCTCAAGGTCATTATGTTGCGGATACGCTTGTTCTTCATCCCATAGGCTCGCTGTGGGCGACGTACACGAAGACACACCGATTCGATATCGGTAATTATGATCAGCAGATCATTGACCTAACCGTTCATCTCTTGTCGTGTCAAGTGGGCTTTGATTTCGGCGATGAGCTTATCATGGAGAATAACGCTTCAATTATCAATGAAGGTGAAGAAGCCTTCTTGACCATTGCAAGCGGGGGGAAATATAAGGTTGTAATCGTTCCGCCTTCTCTCACATGGTCAATGAACACCGTTAATCTATTGAAGCAATTTGTAGATAAGGGTGGAGAGGTTGTATTTGTCGGASAAAAACCGAAGCTTATTGACGGTAAAGAAAGCTCTGTTGAGTGGGAAGCGCTATTGCAGCAATCGAATATCTACGAAGCTAGCAATACGTATAGCGAGCTTAAATTGATGTTATCTAGAATACTATCTAGAGAAGTCAAAGTAGAAGAGTTGGAAGGTCACGGGGTCAGGGATATTTACATCCAAGCGAGGCAAGATCAGCAAAATTATTTTTATTACATCACGAATACCAGCAGAGAAACGACATCTAATATCCAAATTTCATTACCTGTAAGAGGGAAGCTAAGCCAACTTGATCTGCAAACAGGTGAAATTATAGCTGTCTTTGCCAAGGAATCCCGGAGGGGGCTGGAAATCAATACGACTTTATATCCATGCGGTAGCATTGTCTATTGCGTGGACA
>NZ_JBFUHJ010000557.1:0-3273 GCF_056402455.1 Paenibacillus sp. P4_A7
CCATCGGAAGATTTGTAACTTTACTCAAGAAAGGAACCGTACGTGATGAACGTGGATTAACTTCAATCACATACACTTTATCTTGATGAATAACGAATTGGATATTCACTAGACCAACTACATCTAGAGCTTTAGAAATCTTAATCGTAATATCGATAATTTGCTGCTTAATGTCATCCGATAACGACTGCGGCGGGTACACCGCGATAGAGTCGCCTGAGTGAACACCAGCGCGCTCTACGTGCTCCATAATACCTGGAATTACAACCGTATCGCCATCACAAATCGCGTCAACTTCCGCTTCTTTGCCTAGCATGTAGCGGTCAATCAGTACCGGATGCTCCGGATTGATTTTCACAGCAACTTCCATATAGCTCAGTAGATCTTCATCTGAATATACGATTTCCATTGCGCGTCCACCGAGTACATAGGATGGACGAACAAGTACCGGATAACCTAGACCTTGAGCAGTTGCAACAGCTTCATCAACAGAAGTAACTGTGCTGCCGTCTGGTTGTGCAATGTCCAAGCTGCGAAGCAAAGCTTCGAACTTTTTGCGATCCTCGGCTGCATCGATACTCTCTAAGCTGGATCCTAGTATTTTAACGCCTGCTTTAGTAAGCGGTGAAGCTAGATTGATCGCTGTTTGTCCGCCGAATTGCACAATAACACCAATCGGATTTTCTTGTTCGATGACATTCATAACATCTTCGAAAAATAATGGTTCAAAATACAGTCGGTCAGACGTGCTGAAATCTGTTGAAACGGTTTCTGGGTTGTTATTAATAATAACCGCTTCATAACCCGCATTCTGAATAGCCCATACCGCATGAACCGTAGAGTAATCGAATTCGATACCTTGCCCAATACGAATTGGACCAGAGCCAAGCACAAGCACTTTTTTCTTATCGGTATGAATGACTTCATTTTCTACTTCGTATGTTGAATAGTAGTACGGTGTAGTCGCTTCAAATTCAGCGGCACAAGTATCTACCATCTTGTATACCGGCTTAAGGTTAAGCTGTACGCGCAGCGCACGCACATCCTCTTCAGTTGTGTGGCTGCCATTCGGGAAGCCTTCGCGACGAATTTCTGCGATCGAACGGTCAGAGAAACCTTTACGCTTTGCTTCATACAGCGTTTGCTGCGACAGCGTTGACTCACTGCGCATGCGATCTTCAAAAGCGATGATCGATTGAATTTTATCAAGGAACCACCAATCGATTTTCGTTAAATCTTGAATAACCTRAAGCTTATAGCCGCGGCGGAATGCTTCCGCTACTAGGAACATACGCTCGTCGTCCGGCTTTTCAAGACGGGTATTAAGAGTTGCTTCATCGAGTGAAGAAGCTTCTGGCAAATGAATTCGATGAGCACCGATTTCAAGGGAACGAACAGCTTTATGAATGGACTCTTCGAAAGTACGGCCAATGGCCATAACTTCGCCCGTTGCTTTCATTTGCGTGCCTAGCTTACGATTCGCATTAACGAATTTATCAAAAGGCCAGCGTGGAATTTTGGATACGATATAATCAAGTGCCGGCTCGAAGCATGCATAAGTTTGTCCTGTTACTGGGTTTACTAGCTCATCAAGCGTGTAACCAACAGCAATTTTCGCTGCCATCTTCGCAATTGGATAGCCCGTTGCTTTCGAAGCAAGCGCTGACGAACGGCTTACACGTGGGTTAACCTCGATGACGTAATATTGATAGCTATGTGGATCAAGTGCATACTGCACGTTACATCCGCCTTCAATATTTAGAGCGCGAATAATTTTGAGTGATGCCGAACGAAGCATTTGGTACTCGCGATCAGACAATGTTTGGCTAGGAGCCACAACGATGCTATCACCGGTATGAACGCCAACCGGATCAAAGTTTTCCATGTTACAAACAACGATACAGTTGTCATTCGCATCACGCATAACTTCATATTCAACTTCCTTCATGCCCGCAATCGATTTCTCGATCAAGCATTGTCCAATCGGACTGTAACGAATACCGGAAGCAACGATTTCGATTAGTTCTTCTTCATTCGCACAAATACCACCGCCAGTACCCCCAAGTGTATAAGCAGGACGTACGATGACTGGGTACCCGATTGAATTAGCGAATTCTACTGCCGCTTCTACTGTAGTGACGATATCACTATCAGGTACCGGCTGCTCTAGCTCACGCATGAGATCACGGAACAAATCACGATCTTCTGCTTTTTCGATAGCAGTTAATTGCGTTCCAAGCAGCTTCACATTTTCCCGTTCAAGCACGCCTGCGCGAGCAAGCTCGACAGCCATGTTAAGGCCCGTTTGTCCGCCTAGCGTCGGCAACAAGCCATCCGGGCGCTCTTGACGAATAATTTGTGTTACAAACTCCAACGTTATTGGTTCGATATAAACTTTGTCAGCCATATTTGTATCCGTCATGATTGTTGCTGGATTGCTGTTTATGAGGACAACCTCATACCCTTCTTCCATCAACGCCTGACAAGCTTGCGTTCCTGCATAGTCGAATTCAGCCGCTTGTCCGATAACGATCGGACCAGACCCGATCACGAGAATTTTTTTGAGTTTATTATTTTTGGGCATACTGAAGTTCTCCTTTCAACGTCTCCGATAACACAGCTTGACGAGGTTTTTGTGGGTTATTTTGCTTGTGCGTACGGATCATTTCCAGGAATTCATCAAACAAATAGCTGGAATCCTGAGGGCCTGGCGCTGCTTCTGGATGGTATTGCACCGAGAAAGCAGGGAATGTATTATGTTTCAAGCCTTCAATAGTACGGTCATTATTATTAATATGTGTGACAGATAAGCCTGTATTAGCAATGGAATCCTCAATTACTGTATATCCGTGGTTTTGCGATGTAATATAGCAGCGATTCGTCGATAGTTCTTTAACCGGATGGTTGCCGCCGCGATGACCAAATTTCAGTCTTTCTGAATCAGCTCCGCAAGCTAATGCGAACAGCTGATGGCCTAAACAAATACCGAAAATCGGATATTCGCCAAGCAACTCCGAGATCATTTTCACAGCATAAGGAACATCCTTCGGGTCCCCAGGGCCATTAGACAATTGAATACCGTCTGGTGCCAAATGACGAATTTCTTCAGCAGTCGTGTTATGCGGAACGACAACTACGTCACAACCGCGTTTCGTCAGTTCGCGCAAAATACCACTTTTCGATCCGAAATCTACTAGGACGATACGTGCACCTTGTCCTGGGCTTGAGAATATGTTAGGCGTTGAAGTACGAGCAACCTGATCGGTCATAAGT
>NZ_JBFUHJ010000558.1:0-3658 GCF_056402455.1 Paenibacillus sp. P4_A7
ATCATTATAGTGATCAATTTTATCAGGTTTCATTTCTCTAATACTTACATCATCAATTGTTTCAAATTCAATTTGCATACCTTCTTTGAGCGTAAGCATGTAGTAAACAAAAACTCTTATTTGAAAAGAAAAGCCTCTTAAACTATATATTCCACTACTATCTTGTATGTATGTAGACATTAACGCACCTCGTTTATTCAATAGAATAAAAGTAAACTAGCTATGTACAAAGTTTATAAAACAAATGAATTTCAGAAGAAACCGAATATTAAATTATTTGGGATTGCAATATTACTACTTGTCAGCAAAACTGATCCTGTCTTTATAAATTATTTTTACTATAGCATTACAACTTTCGACGAATTTCCGGATTTCTCCTTCTTTTTCCAAATACTTTAAGTTTCGATTTTTATCGCATTCGAAACACTCATGTTATCCAATTTCAAGATTCATGTAAAAATATACAAAAATGTTCATCCTCATTTTATTTTATGCTAATTACTCTGCCATTTTTATCGCCACTTACGGAAAAAGAGTCGGAGCAGCTTCCCGCTGCTCAAGACATCTAACAATATGAATGATACTATTTTCAAATTCTGATAACTCGTTATTAATTATTTTTTCCTTTCCTGTTAATAGCCACTCAAATGAGCAGTCAAAACTTTGATGTATCGAAATAACTGTCTCAATAGAAGGCTTACTTTTCCCAGATTCAATATCACTTAAACTGCCTTGGGAGACATTAATACGATGGGAAAATTCAACTTGATTGAGCTTATGTAATTTTCTTAAATATCTAATATTTCCCCCGATGTCAGACATATCTGCCCTCCTATTGTACGATTTGTGCCATTTATCATTACATTTATTTTGATATAATAAATCGTAATGAATATTTCACCTATTTAAAATCATCAATATCATTCTCACAATCATAAGGACAAAAAAGTCCTGATAAATCAAGGTTTTCTTGACTATCAGGACTTACTTTGATGTGCCAAAACTAAATTATAATCGGTGCCAAACGATGTTATAATCGGTGCCAAAATGAATTATAACTCACAGTGGACAGGAATTATTGTTTGTTTAAAACTCCCGCTGCCGCAACCCCTCATACAGCAGCACCGTCGCAGCCATCGCCACATTAAGCGACTCCGCTTGTCCGACAATCGGAATAATGACCGACTCGCTTACAAGCTCACTTACTTGTGAAGATAACCCTTCGGATTCACTGCCCATTAACAGCCATGTAGACTGAGTCCAATCATAGCTGTAGCACGTATTTTCGGCTTGCAGGCTTGTACCAACTAGCTTAATACCTAAGGCATTCGCTTTTGGCATCAGCTCCAACAAATCACCTTCAATAATAGGCAAATGAAAAAGGGAACCCATCGTTGAGCGAACTGTCTTCGGATTATAGAGATCTACGCAGCCTTTGCCAAGGATAACTGCATCTGCCCCTACGGCATCAGCACTGCGAATGATAGTGCCGGCATTACCAGGATCGCGTACCCCATCGAGCACCACAACCAGACAGTTGCTTTTGTATAAAGCAGAAGTGTCTGAAGACAGCTTGGACAGAATGGCAAAGACAGGTGGAGGCGTATCGGTTCCTGTACATTTTGCCATAACGGTGCGCGAGGCTTGTATCCACTCTAGTCCCAATGTTACTGCTGAATCATTCGTTTCTCTTTCATGCTTCAGCTCTGCGGGTATGCCGCGCTCCGAGTCATAGATGATAGCTTTTACATCAGCATTTCCCTTTAGGGCTTCCAATACCAAATGGACACCTTCAACTAGAAACTGCCCCGTGCGATCGCGATATTTTTTATCGAGCAGCGATGCCCACTGCTTGACTCTTTCGTTTTGTACAGAGGAAATTATGGAATCAAAGTTTTCATTCATAGTTAGGTTTTGCCTTCCGAATATGCGATTTCTAGATTTTTTAAATCCGAGTTTTTACCGACTATAACAAGTACATTTTCATCCTCGATCAAATCATCGGCATATGGAGCAATGTTCATTACCGAGTTCACCTTAATAGCCATCACATTGCATTTATATTTCGCACGAATATCGAGCTGCTTTAAGCTTTTGCCGATCATCTGCTGTGGTGCTTTAATTTCAATAATACTATAGTCATCTGAGATTTCAATGTAATCCAAAATGTTCGGAGAGACAAGATGATGAGCGACGCGCAAGCCCATATCACGTTCAGGGAAAACAACCTTATCGGCACCGATTTTGTGTAACACCTTGCCGTGAAGATCATTTTGCGCTTTCACAATCAGTGTTTTCACTCCAAGATCCTTCAAAATGAGTGTAGTCAAAATACTGGATTGAATATCTTGGCCAATTGCTACGACTACGACATCGAAGTTGCGAACACCAAGCGCACGGAGCGCCTCCTCATCAGTAGAATCTGCCGCAACGGCATGTGTCACCGAATTAACTACTTCTTGCACTCTTTGCTCACTTGAATCGATTGCCAATACCTCAAAGTTCATCTCTGTCAATGCTTTAGCAATGGTGGAACCAAATCGTCCCATACCAATAACCGCATATTGCTTCTTCGCCATCGTTACGAAATCCTCCTTTTAGGATGATTGCTTCTGCCATCTCCATAGTATACCATAGCTTTTCACCATGGATGAGCTCATCTATCGTCGGGCATAGTAAGTGTGGAAATCGAATGCGGCAGGAGGTTTTTTAGGTTGGATAATATAGATTTGCGTCAAGCGATTGTTCAGCGTGTACAAAATAATTCAGTTAAAGAACTCACAGAAGTCATTGAGGACTCGATTGGTAACGATGAACGAACACTTCCCGGACTTGGTGTTCTATTTGAAATGATATGGCAGCAATCGAATGAAGCGGAACATGCCAGAATGGTCGATTCCCTTCACAAGCATCTTCATCATTCCGAACATGCAAATCCATCTCAGTAACAAACGGAAGCTGTATATACGATATGGCCTCCAACGATTGTATTCGAAACCCATGGCAGTGATTCAAAACGGTCAACTATAATAAGATCGGCAGCTTTGCCCAGCTCAATGGACCCAAGCTCACTGTCCGCGCCTAAAGCCTGTGCAGGATGTAGCGAAGCCATTCGTACCGCTGCTGACAAAGCTGCTATTCCTTCATCAGCTAATTTAAAAATAGCGGTTAGCATAGATGATGGATGGTAGTCAGAGCATAGAATATCTGCCGCGCCTGCCTTTATAGCATCGACAGCACGCAAATTTTTGTCATGGGAAGCGCCTCTAACCACGTTCGGAGCGCCTACACATACACGAAGCTCCTTGCTTACCGCATGCCTCGCAGTCTCCAGATTAATCGGGAATTCACAAACAGATATACCATAAAGAATGGACTCCTCTACTTTTGAGACGGAATCATCATCATGTGAAGCAATTGCAATTTGTTGGCTAGCCGCAAGGTTGCTTAATTGAAGGAGATTATCCCAGTTAATTTGCTGCTTTCGTTCCAATAGATCCTCTACGATTGTACGGACCTCATCGACTCCTACACCTTGGTTTTTCATGACATACCGTTCAAAAGAACCCAGTTCCCTATACTGCCCTTGACCCGGCGAATGATCCATAAACGACAGATAATCAATTGCTCGCTCTTTTAAGTAGCGCTCCACAATGGG
>NZ_JBFUHJ010000559.1:0-3255 GCF_056402455.1 Paenibacillus sp. P4_A7
AACTAATGTTATAAAAACTAATGTTATAAATATGCTCAATCCTTTATTTTACAAGGGTTAAAGTCATTGTTTGTATGCGAATAAATGAGTCTAAAGGCGTAATAGGTGAATAGTATTATAAAACGCTTTCAATGCAATAATTAAATAATAAATTCCATCTATTATAACGAATTGATATCCGATTATCCCGATACATTAGGAGTCTTTACTTATAACATTCATTTTGAAAATGAGTAAGATTGTCTAATCGACACCATGTCTTTATTCCCTCAAGAAATGTGAGCTTATATGTCATAATTAGACTCAAAGCAGATTGTAGAAAAAATCAAATTATATTTTGCTAATATTAGAACCTCCTCATATAGGTTGTAATATCCTTTCGTTTGTAGCAGTCTAGAGTAATCAAAGACCCTGATAAGTGGAGGATTACAAAATGAATGTTTCGAGTCAAGAGCAGAAGCAAGTGAGGCTGAAGCGTTTTTTGAAAATGCTATCCGAGGATCCTAACCTCATTAATCAAGAGGGGATTAAGAAATCGAGATCCTTACCAGAGCTTCTTATGTACACCGGCTATCAACCATCGAATGAATCTGTTGATATGGCTGCGTTAGTATCCATGCTGCTTAAGAAGCTTGGTCTTGAGGCTGGTACGGAGGACATGATGGATCATATTATAAATGGCGGAACGGTTGATGATTTTATGAGTACCGGGGGGCATCGACTATATAACTTGGACTAGTAATCCCGGTTATTAGTTAGAAGTCTCAAAAAACCATGCCCAAAAGTTCGCGTTTTGAATAACTAAATTTATATTCAACTCATAAAGAATAACTAATTCCTGAACCAGTTTGGGAGATGACGGATTTAATAACGGAGGAAACGATTTGGAATTAAAACAATATGGAACCATCGTCAAAAGAAGGCTGTTAATGATCGTACTGATTATCGCGATAAGCTGCTTGAGTATTGGCATTTACTCCTATTATTTCATCAAGCCGCAATATGAGGCTTCTGCCAAACTAATCATCAACCAATACAAGGAAAGCAGCTCTCTGATTCCTAGTATTGATGTAGGCTCCATCAACTCCACGATTGGGCTTATCAAAACCTATAAAGAAATTCTTAAAACGCCGCGCATGATGAAAAAAGTGGTGCAAGAGTATCCAGACCTTGGCGTGACGTTTGGCGAGCTCATTGGCAAGGTAAGCGTCAGCTCGGTAAACGAGACACAGGTCATGTCGATTACCGTTCGAGATGACTCGTATGAAAAGGCGGCGAATATCGCCAATGCTGTTGCCATCGTTTTTCAAAAGTCTGTACCGGAGCTGATGAAGGTTGATAATGTTTCGGTCTTAGACCAAGCGGACCCGAAAGAGAATCATGGTCCGGTAGCTCCGAACCCGAAGATGAATATTGCAGTAGCTTTTGTACTGGCATTGATGCTAGGCATTGGAATTTCCTTCTTGCTTGATTATTTGGATGACACGGTCAAGACAGAGGAAGACATCATAGGGCTTCTTCAAGTACCTGTATTGTCGTCGATTCCGAAGTTTGATGAAAATGATTCGATTGTACGAAATAGTAAGGAACCGTTAACGACAAAGGTTGGGAGGGAAAGCAATGTCTCAATTGATTCCTAAATGGAACCTCATTACAGCAATTAATCCAAAGTCACCGATTTCCGAAGGGTATCGGATGCTTAGGACTAACATCGAGTTCTCCACCATTAACTATAAGCTGCAAATCATTATGGTCACTTCTTCTAAGCCGAGTGAAGGCAAGAGTACGACATGCGCCAATATGGCTGTCGCTTTCGCCCAAGCGAACAAAAAAGTTCTTCTAATCGATGCGGATCTGCGAAAGCCTTCCCAGCACTATATATTCGGGAAAACGAATCGAAACGGACTTACGACAGCATTATTTAATCAAAAGGAGCTCGGGGACGTCATCCAGCATACCACTACGGAAAACCTGTCCCTGATAAATGCCGGACCAACACCGCCTAATCCATCAGAGCTGCTGTCGTCTGACCAGATGGCTGTGATGCTGAGCAGAGCGAGGGAACTATATGACGTTATTATTATCGACACCCCGCCTATTATGTCTGTTACGGATGCTCAAATCGTAGCTACGCAAAGCGATGGCGTTGTGCTTGTCGTCGACTCAGGAAAAGTGAAAAAGGATGTTGTACTCAAAGCGAAGGCTTCAATCGAGCATGTGAAGGCCAAGTTAATCGGCGTCGTTCTAAATAAGATCAACCAAAACGACTCCGATATTTATTCTTATTATTATGGGGAACGAGACGACGCATAGCGTCATTTCTCTCAATAAATGGCTGTAAAGAAACACAAAAATAATAGGATAGGGTGATATCAATTGAAAAAAGTAACCAAAGCTATTATCCCCGCCGCAGGACTCGGTACTCGTTTTTTACCAGCAACGAAAGCAATGCCGAAAGAAATGCTTCCTATCGTAGATAAGCCGACCATTCAGTACATCGTGGAGGAAGCGATTGAATCAGGTGTGGAGGATATCATCGTTGTGACGGGCAAAGGGAAGCGAGCAATCGAAGACCACTTCGATATTGCATTTGAGCTCGAGCATACGTTGGAGCAAAAAGGGAAGTTTGACATTTTGGAAAAGGTTAGAAAATCCTCGAATGTGAATCTTCATTACATAAGGCAGAAAGAACCGAAGGGACTTGGCCATGCCGTTTGGTGCGCGCGCAATTTCATTGGTGATGAGCCATTCGCCGTGCTGCTTGGTGATGATATCGTGGAAGCCGAAGTGCCATGCACAAGGCAGTTGATTGAACAGTATGAGCGTACAGGACGCTCCGTAATCGGAGTTCAGATGGTTGGCGTGGATCAAACACACCGCTATGGAATCGTTGATCCTGGCCAAAGAGTAGACAATCTTTATGAGGTAAATCGATTTGTGGAGAAGCCGCCGCAAGGACAAGCACCATCTAATCTGGCCATAATGGGCCGGTATGTGCTGACTCCTGATATTTTTGAATATTTGGGAAGGCATGAGCTCGGAGCGGGTGGAGAAATTCAACTTACCGATGCGATTCAAAAGCTGAATATGGATAAAGGCGTGTATGCTTTCGACTTCCAAGGCATTCGTTATGACGTAGGTGAAAAGCTTGGATTTATTATGACGACAATTGACTTTGCACTTCGAAACAGCGAGCTTAGACACCCGTTGATGACGGGGCTTGAGGAAATAATGGAACGTGAGCTTGGCTAGCAG
>NZ_JBFUHJ010000560.1:0-3223 GCF_056402455.1 Paenibacillus sp. P4_A7
GATTTAACAGATTACTTAAGCAAACCAATCACTGCTTATTCAGGAGGGATGAAGCGTAGGCTTTCTCTAGCCATCGCGCTGCTGCATGAACCTGAGCTTCTCGTACTCGACGAGCCAACCGTGGGAATTGACCCTGTCCTGCGTCAATCGATTTGGACAGAACTTACTTCCTTAAGCAAACAAGGGATTACGATAATCGTGACCACACATGTAATGGACGAAGCGGCTAAATGTGATCGGCTCGGTCTAATTCGTGGTGGCAATCTTATCGCATTAGACACCCCTAACGAGATTATAAAAAGTACAGAATCAGCTAGCATTGAGGAGGCATTTATCAAACTTAGCCGTGAGGGAGGAGAATTAGAATGAGGAGCCGAGCACTAGCCGTACGAATTATAAGACAATTCATACAAGACAAACGGACACTCGCTCTCTTATTTTTAGCGCCGCTGCTCATATTAAGCTTGATGAAACTCGTATTTGATGGACAAACGATCTCACCTGCAATTGGAATGGTCGATGTCCCTCCTGCCATGACAGAACAATTCGAACAGCTAGATGCTAACATCAGCGTTTATGCTTCAAGTGATGATRCGTTTGCAGCGCTCCAAGCCGGTGAATTGGACGCCATCATCCAGCAAGTCGGAGGCCAACCGAAGCTGACACTCGAAGGCAGCGACCCTTCGATAAACCGTAGTGTTTTGTTATTGATGCAAACCACATTTCAAAATAGCACAGGAACAGCTATATCGAATATATCCTATTTGCATGGTGGTCCCGATATGGCCGCTTTCGACTCCACTGGACCTGTACTCATTGGGTTTTTCTCGTTCTTCTTTGTCTTTCTGCTTGCTGGGGTCTCCTTTCTGCGTGAACGAACAAGCGGTACGCTCGAACGGCTGCTGGCTACACCGATCCGACGTCAAGAAATCGTCTTCGGTTATTTAGCAGGGTTCGGTATTTTCACCTTATTTCAGGCCACTCTAATCGCTTGGTTTTCAGTCGATGTGCTTGGACTATATATGGTCGGCCATATAGGCTATATGCTGCTTATAAACTTACTATTGTCATTAACAGCCTTAACACTCGGTACACTCCTATCCTCCTTTGCGAGCAGCGAGTTTCAAATCATACAATTCATACCGATTGTTATCGTTCCGCAAGCCTTTTTCTCCGGATTGTTTAATTTAGATGCAATGAATCCATGGTTGCAGAAGCTAAGCTACATCATGCCGCTTTATTACGGAGCAGATGCGATGCGTGGAATTATGATAAGAGGCGAGGGTTTTCGTGATTTTCAGCTGGATGTATATATACTAATCGGTTTTTCTTTATTGTTTGCCTTCTTAAATGTCGTGGCGTTAAAGAAGCATCGCAGTATGTAGAACAAATAAAATAAGCCGGCCGTCCATCCTCAGATGAACAACCGGCTTATTTTATATGATTAAACGTTATCCGCAGGTGTTGCTTGTGGTGAAAGCTTATCGAGCTGACGGAAACGAACAAGCAGCAGAAGCGCCGCCATACACAGTATACCGCCGAGTAAATAGGGAAGCCCCATTTGTACAGTAAAGAGGAAAGAACCTAGTAAAGGGCCAGCTATACGCCCTAGACTGTCCATTGATGAGCTTAACCCCGACGCAACGCCCGTGCCGACAGTCGTTTTCTGAGTAATTAATGAAGTGACACATGGACGAATCAACGAATTTCCGATGCCGAACACGGCAAGTGACATCGTTGCCCACCATAAAGAGTGAGCAGCAAGTAGAAGGAAGAAGCCAATTGCTGAAATAATAAGACCTGCTGCAATATACATTGGCTCTTGCCCGGACTTAATACGTCTGCGAACAACCCCACCTTGAACTAGCGCTCCTACAAAGCCGCACACAAAGAACAAGATGCCCACTTGCAGCGGAGTAACATCAAAACGTCGCATACCGAAAAACTGCAGCGTAGCTTCCATCCCTGCGAGTGTAAAGGTCACGAAGAACGCAAGCACATATAAATATTTCAGAGGCCCTCTAAAAGCTTGCCAGCGTGATACCTTTTTCTCCGTGCTATTACGCCTTTGTTCAGGTGAAAGTGATTCCTTAAGCTTTGATATAGCGAGTACAAATGTAATGAGCGCTAAAATCGAAGCCGCATAAAATGGTGCCTCCAGCGAAATGAGACTAAGCAGTCCCCCAAACCCTGGCCCGATGGTGAAGCCTAGACCGATCGACATTCCGACCAGTCCCATACCTTTCGTACGAAGCTCCGGAGGCGTTATATCCGCAACATATGCGACAATTACAGATGCGACAGCACCCGAGAAGAACCCGCCCAGTACGCGGGACAAATACATTAACGTCAAGCTGCCAGAAGATAATCCAAATAACAGAAAGCTGGCAGCGAAACCAAGAACTCCAATTAATATAATTGGTCTTCTACCTATCCGATCAGACAATCCTCCCCAAAAGGGAGATAGAACGAAAGAAACAGCTGAATAGATAGCCAACATCCAACCCGTATGTAATTCTGCATTTTTCGGATCTGTTGCTTGAATAATCTCTGGCATAACTGGGATGATAATTCCGAACCCAATAAATGTTGTCATTAAAATAGCCATTACTAAATAGATACGTTTATCTTCCATGCTGCACCCCTTCACCAACTTATGTTATCATAATTAACTAACCATTATATATGAACAATTGAAGAACAATCGCTTTGCATTGCTTCAATCACAAAAAAGTTTCTTGCATTCCCCCCTGTATTTGCTATACTCAATTTTGTTTGTAACATCTATAGAAAGGCAGGGATGACAGCGATGGACCATAGTAAAACACCACTTTTCACCGCTCTACGCCAACATGCGGCGAATGACCCCGTACAGTTTCATATACCCGGACATAAGAAGGGTCTGGGCAGCGATTCAGAATTCCGTGAATTTATCGGTGACAACGCATTGTCGATCGATTTAATCAATATAGCACCGCTTGATGACCTGCATCAGCCAACCGGAGTTATTGAAGAAGCGCAAAAGCTAGCTGCCGATGCCTTCGGATCAGACTATACTTATTTCTCTGTTCAAGGAACAAGCGGCGCTATTATGACTATGATATTAACCGTTTGTGCGCCTGGTGACAAAATCATCGTTCCACGTAACGTGCACAAATCAATTATGTCTGCAATCATTTTTGCGGGTGCCAGACCTGTATTCATTTCTCCCGCTCGCGATAAC
>NZ_JBFUHJ010000561.1:0-3217 GCF_056402455.1 Paenibacillus sp. P4_A7
GCAAAGCCTATTGTCGATATTACAAATACGAATGTTAGAACTTTTAGTTTTTGTTCATCTATTTTTAATACATTCATAATTTTTTCTGTAACAGTGTTAAATATTCTTGTCTCTTGTGAAGTTTCAAATGGTATCTTATTTTTCATAAATAGATATAATAATAACCAAATTGTAGGGACTGTAATAAATGGAGCAGGTATTATTTCATATATACCTGTTATTATAAAAAAGTAGGTAGTTAATGTCGTTGCGAATGTTAGAGTGATTATTTCTTTTACAAAATATCTTGGATATAGTTTAAAAAGTGAGAAAATCATTAAAAAAATCGCAAAGTATTCTAGTGAACTAAAAAACATGTACCCTAGAAAATCAATCACATGCTCCATCATCTTTTTCAACCGTCCTCTTTGATGATTTAATTAGATCAAACCCCAGTAAGAACCACATTGTAAGAAAAATATCATTAATGTAAAATGAAAGAACACATAAGATAATCGATATAGTTTTCTTGGTGAAGTGCTGTTTCGTGTCTTTGTTGAATGGTGCTAGTTTAAGATTTAATATGAGGGCTATAACCAGTACTATTGTTGGATACTCCCCCACTATATAGGACAATGGTATTACTCCTAGTATAACTGAAGTTGTAATAATATAACAGACATCGACACTAAAATGATGTCCTCCATTCCAATATCTTATAAAAGCGAATGACACCAATGATAATCCTAGCTCAATCCACATTCCTGTGAAGTTTCCAAACATTAAAAGTGTTACTGAAACCGCTATGTATAGTAGTACTATTTTTATTCTATTTTGAATTTCAATTAAATCCATATTATTATTTTTTGTTTTTTCTTTTTGTTCAATGCTTAGTTGATCCCATATCCAATTTCCTGTATATATTGCTGCTTTTTTAAGTAGCATTTGTATCCTCTCCTTCCGAAGATTTAAATATAACACGTCTGGAAAAATGAGTCAACATTGTTTTTTATTACTTTTTCTATAATTTACTTTTTATATTTTGCTTTAAAACTTAAATACTTCAATAAGTGAGATAATAATTATTTATATAAATAAAAAACTGCCCTAATTAGGGCAGCTTATACAAACTTCTTACTGACTCTTCATTCAAAAAATCACTCTTCAATCTATAAACTGCACTATCTGAGTTTTCACCGAACTGAATTGCAATTTCGATGATATCATCACTAGTTAATTCACCATGATCTAGGATTTTATCTTTAGCTAATTTCAACATTCCACTTCTGCTTAAGGCAATAGGAGTGAAGCCGTTCATCTGAAGCTCAGCTTCTATTTTTGCTAGTCTTCTGTGTATAATGCTTTTTTCAGTTTCATTTATATGAGTTGTTCTTGTGTTGGCATTCCTTAGTATGAAATTCCCTTCGATTAATTGAGCCATTGGTGCCTTAATATCAGGACTAGCATTACCATTCATTTTACTATATTCAGTTTCTAATAAAGCTTGTTTACAAATCTTCATGCATTGCTCAGATACAGTTATCGTCCTTCTACTTCCATTGTCATCCTCTAAATGCAGTTGATTATTATATTCATCTAAAGAGTTTTTGTGTAGATTTAATAGTTCGCTGCCCCCTGAGCCCCTTGCCCCTTCAAATAATAAAGATATGATAATCGCATCCTGCGCATTTTCTCTGCTTTGGATAATCTTATTAATTTCTTTATCAGTCCAGAAACGTTTAATCTCTTTATTTGCGAATTGTTGCTTCCATTGAGGATCAATTAAATCAAGAGGATTCAATCCACGCTTGTACCCATTTTCAATACACCAGTCAATATAGGCATGAACATAACCCACATTTCCTGAACTACTTGCTTTAGTCGCTGGTCTATATAAGTAGAATAATTTTGTTAATTCTACCCTATTAAAGTCAGTTAGATCTTTATTTAACTGTTCTTCAAGTGGAAACGCAACATTGAAGATTCTTTTGAATATTTTTTGTGTGCCTTTTGCTTTTTCAGATAAAAATTCAGACTTTCTATCTTCATTAAACATATTGCCTTCGTATAATATATTGGACATAGATTAGAAGCCTCTCTTTCTTTAATTAAAAAGATCCTTAGTTTCTTCCTCGAAATATGCTCTAATTAAAGCTTTACTTTGATTTGAGTTTCTATTACCTTGTTCAATCATAATATTATCTAATTTGTTACCTGAACCTTTTTTGTAATTAATCTTTTCAATTGCTTCATTGATAATTGATACTGGAAAGTCTAATGAACCATTATATTTATCATATATTTTCTTAGCTACAATTATAAAACCCACATACATATTGTGATGATTAAACCAACTTTCAACTCTTCTTTTCTTCATCTCTGTTTTAAAGTCTTCTGGATAAGATGAAATTAATATCCCAAAGAATTTCTTTAAGAAGTCTGCAATCATATATTGTTCTTTAGTGGTCTGTGGATCAAAAGTTATATTTACTGAGTCTGCCAAAATGGAATAGTTAGTTAACATGTTTAGGGTTTTACTCACAGTAGTTTTGTCGGTTTCAATCCTATCTCTGAACTCAGAAATTCTAATAACATCTTTAATAATTAAACCGCCATATGAATCGTCTGTGTTGAATTTAACTAGAGTCTTGTCAAAACGATTGACAGTATTCAGTAATCCTATCAAATAACGAGCTTGGTCTAATGTGTAATTTCTTATTGAAACTTCAAATGAGCCTTCTAAATCAGGTCTTTCTTCAAGTGCTCCAATTGTTCCAAGAATACGGTGCATACCATCAATTAAATTTATGTTTGTTCCTTCGTTAATAGTTAGTTCTCCATCATCATAGCTAAAATCATCAGTTCCATCAGCTAAAATATTAAATGTTAAAGTTGATTTTAAGAATTTCCCCTCTAACATAAGCTTACTAATATTCTTTACACTAGTATTTATTACTGTGGCAGTTTTTTTGATATTCCCTTTTTTCATTAATTTCTTCTTCGCAGCTCTTTGTGTTTCAAAATTATAAGAAAGCAATCCTGAGTTCCACATTTTAACCAAATCTTGATAAGATATAATAGTTAAAAACTCATTATGAGAAGACTTAAGTACACCTTCAATCGTGTATGGGTATTCCATTTCTGATGCTTCAATTTTCATTCTTAATGCTTTTTTAATTTCTGATTCATTGAAAAAAAGATTTGGTAATATTCTATTATCATTTGTTATATTGTATAC
>NZ_JBFUHJ010000562.1:0-3211 GCF_056402455.1 Paenibacillus sp. P4_A7
CAAGAAGTGAAATTAATGGATAAAAGCATCTCTGTCAGCATCGGAATTTCACTTGCTCCACAAGATGGTGAAGATCAAGAGTCTTTATGTAAGAAGGCCGATCTAGCTTTGTACGAGTCGAAACAGCGTGGAAAGCATCAATATCATTTTTACACGGAAATTTGAACCAGTTAAAGTTGTTCTTACTACTTTAAACATGCACAGCGCAGCTAGCTTAAAAAAACAAAAAAAGGGTCGGATCAGCCCATTCCAAGGCTGATCCGACCCTTACATCTATAATTTGTTACTCAATTCCTCTTAGATAACAGTTATACTATCTGCTTGTTTGACGGCTCTTGCTAAACCAATCCGACTTCGGCTTCGGTTTACGTGAAGGGTTCACTCTTGGCTTCGCCGGTTTTGAAGAAGCTGCAGGTTTTGAATTTGAAGCTCTTGAAGCTGATGGTTTCGATGATTGTACAACCTTTGATGGAACAGCTCCAGCCTTCATCGGAAAGGCATGGTCTTTCACTTCAGGGATCGTCTTGCCGATCAGTTTCTCAATAACCTTAAGGTAAGGAATTTCATCTACTTCGCACAAAGAGATTGCAGTCCCGCTCAGTCCCGCTCTGCCTGTACGTCCAATTCGGTGAACATACGTTTCTGGAATATTAGGGAGATTGAAGTTGATTACATGAGAAAGCTCATCGATATCAATTCCTCTTGCTGCAATATCTGTCGCTACCAACACACGCGTAACGCCGCTCTTGAAATTACTTAATGCAAGCTGACGGGCATTCTGAGATTTGTTTCCATGAATAGCCTCAGCAGAAATTTTCACCTTAGTCAGTTCTTTTACAACGCGGTCAGCACCATGTTTCGTCCGAGTGAACACCAGTGCCGAGGCAATGGTTTCATCTTGTAAAAGAATATTTAATTGCTTTTGCTTATTTTCACTTGCAACGAAATAGATAGATTGCTGAATTCTTTCCACCGACGTAGTTACCGGTATGATATTCACTCTGACAGGATTATTCAGAAGCGATTTTACCATCTTGGATATTTCCGGAGGCATCGTTGCCGAGAAGAATAGAGTTTGTTTCTTACTAGGCATTTTGGAAATAATTTTCTTTACATCATGAATGAAGCCCATATCAAGCATTCTGTCTGCTTCATCAAGTACTAGTATTTTGATATGTTGTAGATCTATACGCTTTTGATTCACTAAATCGATAAGTCTGCCCGGTGTTGCAATAATAATATCCGCGCCTTGATTGAGCGCCCGCTCCTGAGCTTTCTGTGAAACACCGCCAATGATAGCGGAACAAGTGATTTGGGTAAACTGACTATACGCTTGAATGTTTTCATAAATCTGAAGAGCAAGCTCTCTTGTCGGTGTTAAAATTAATGAGCGAATACGGCGCCCAGTATTTGGTTTGATTTTTTCTTCACTTAATAGTTGGATCAGCGGTAAAGAAAAAGCCGCCGTCTTCCCTGTTCCAGTCTGTGCGCACCCCAGTAAATCTCTGCCTTCTAATACAGCCGGTATGGACTGTTCCTGAATCGGAGTTGGCGTATTGTAGTTCTCTTTTTCTAATGCTTTTAAAATTTCAGGTATAAGATTCAAGTCATTAAATGTCATATTTTCTCCTTATGGTATAGCTTAATCTATTTTTTTATACGTTATTTTTAACATTACTTGTAACGTCTCCACAAAACGTCTCTTTATGTCATAACAAGTAAGGTTAACACATTTGAGCACAAAAAAGAAGCGGGAATATACCCGCTCCATTCATGGATACTGATTAAAGTACAGAAACGACCACCATGCGATAATATGGAAACATCTTTCAGTCTTGGCTGGTGATTATGCTTTTTCGATTAACTGGAAGGTTGATATTCTCCATAATAGCTATTTATCCCCGTTTATAGACTGTTTTTCCTCGCAAAACAGTCTCTTGGATATGCAAACAACCTTCTTCGTTGGGGTATGAGAACAGCGTCAGGTTGCCGACAGCCCCCTGTACTAGCCTCCCCACCTCAATACCGATAGCTTCTGCGGGACGTAAGGTGACGGCATCGATTGCATCGCTCAATGGAATACCCACTTGACCAACTACATATTCTATACCGCGATCTAACGATTGTGCAGACCCGGCTAATATAGCAGAGTTTGCAAGGGTCTGCAATCTTCCATTGGGAAGAAGCTCTACCTCCTCCCCAATTAAACTCTTATACTTTCCGGGGAGCATTCCCCCAAATTTAACACAGTCACTAACTAATATAAAACCCTTCGATTTTGCACGAATCATCACCTTGAGCACATTTAACGGCAAATGATGTCCGTCGGCAATTAACATCGCCTGGAGTTCATTAGAAGACAATTGATCCCATATGTAATTGGGATGCCGTGCAAGTACAGGGTGAGCTCCGTTGCCTAAATGCGTAGACAGCGTCGCACCAGCCTTAATGGCCTCTTCAAGTTGACTTGTTGTGGCATTAGTATGACCAATACTTAACGCTATCCCACTATTCGTCAGCTTGCGAATAAATTCGATTGCCCCAGAACGTTCCGGAGCAATCGTTACAAGCTTAATTCTGCCACCTGCTTCTTCCTGCCAGCATGCAAATTCTGCCTCATCCGGGTCACGGATAAAAGCCCGATCATGTGCACCTCGCGGACCATCTTCCTCGGATAAATAAGGACCTTCTAAGTGAACACCGCAAATCGCCTCATTCAACTCCGTGGACTGTTCACAGGCTTTCCGTATTGCAGCTAATGCAATTCGGATACGTTCATTACTACCGGTTATTACTGTTGGACAATAACCAGTCACTCCACAAGCAAACATCGCTTTGGTTAGACCAACTATATCTTCTGATGATATCGATTCACCATTTAAATCAAACCCAGCAAAACCATTCACCTGTAGATCGATCCAACCT
Organism: Paenibacillus sp. P4_A7; assembly: GCF_056402455.1. Lineage (NCBI taxonomy): Bacteria > Bacillati > Bacillota > Bacilli > Caryophanales > Paenibacillaceae > Paenibacillus > Paenibacillus sp. P4_A7. The sequence continues at coordinate 2,926 of NZ_JBFUHJ010000562.1, forward strand.
GGGGAAATCCAAGCGAGTCCATCGTTATTGGGAATTCCCTCTATGAGCTGTATTACGCCATTCTCTATCGTTATTTCGACGCATTCTGCCGTGTCATAACGTCTCCCCGCCCATTTCATACCCTTCACTCTCCGTCACATTACACGTATGCTAGTTTCCTATCGGCTTGCTTATACCCATTATCTCCGATGACGAATTTTCATCTAAGTAAAGCCACCAATTGCGGTGAGTTTTCAATATCGAAGCTGGACAAAGTTCTGATACATCTCCTTGCAAGGTATTTCTA
>NZ_JBFUHJ010000563.1:0-3205 GCF_056402455.1 Paenibacillus sp. P4_A7
ATGTACTTTTCACTTACATCTACTGTATGGAAGTAACAAGAATTGAGAATGTTCCGACAGGCATGATCGGATTCAGTGTACCAAGTCAACGTTATGCCAAGGTAAGATCAATAGATCAAGATCCTTATGCGCTAATTAAATCTTTTTTAAAAGAAAAAAGTTTGGATAATAATCCAAGATCGCTTGCACTTGAAGTATTCAGATTTGGAGAAGAACAACACTTTAATAACGCCGATATTTTTGTGCCGATACTTTGAGAAGCGTGAAGAACTTTAAACTAAACGGGTAACGATAGTTGAACAAACGAAGGAGCAGTTTTGCCATGGCAGCTGCTCCKTCTTTCTATTAAGCTAACTGGCAGTTATATGCAGTGTATAGATTTTTAGTGAATTATTTACATGATGGTATAAATGCTCTATACTACATGGGTATATATGGAAATTAATTCATTCTAAGGAGCGAATAGTCAATGAAAGATAGTTCTTGTGACATCCCAACTACTAGAATTCAACTAGATAATTACGGTTTCGCTGGAATGGACGCATCCCAACTCGGAGCAATTAAATCGACTGCTGATTATTATCAAATCCCTGTAACAGCAACGCAGATTTATGGTATGACAGGTCTTGCTTTCCTATTTGTTCTTGACGAGAATTTAGTTCAGCCTAATGCTGGACCGCCAGAACCAGAAATTTTTCGACTTGCGCGGAATATTGGCTTTGAAATTGTAGGGTTTCACCAATATGCCGAAGGTGTGRCTTTTTCCAAACTTCAATCCGAGGCGTGGGAGAAAGCAAGGTTGGCAATCAACTCCAATAAGCCTGTGTTTGCGAAAAATTTAGGCCAAGACAATCAAACCTCTGTTATCGTCGCTTATGATAATGTCGGATACTACATTGATTCATGGCATACGGGGTATGAACACAGTCAAGATGTGATTCCCTGGAACTCACTAGGTTTAGTCCGTTGTCCGTGCATTAATTGTGTAAACGAACGAAAGATTTTCGAACCTAGGGACTCGGAGAGTGGTTTAATTTCATTACATTGGGTTGACCCCGCCCCCGTTAAAAATGAAAGGAATGCTTTTAAGGAAGCACTACAATTCTCTATCCATCTAAATGAAGAGGGGAGTTATCAGTGGTCAGGGAAACCGTACTTTGTTGGTTCTCGAGCGTTTGAAGAATGGATAAATGGTTTGGAACGTAATACTATTTATAAATTTGATTTTGCTCTCATTATTGAAGTTGTTTACGAAGCTAGGTACCAGGCAACTCTCTTCTTGGCAGATATAAAGGATAAATTTAATGGAAAGTTGAAACAGTCGGCTAATGAGGCAATTAGTACGTACACCGAAATTTCTTCCAGATGTAATAATTTAAAAAATAGGTTCCCGTACGAGCAACCACGCGAGCTGTTTAATGAGACTGAAAGAGAAGACATTATAGCAATTCTAAAAGAAATATCGTTGTTAGAAAGGAAAGCTTTAACTTATCTAAAGGAAATGTATGTTGCTTTGAGCTGAGCGATTTGCCTTGTTACGATTATAAACCCAACACGGTATTAAGCTAACGGGACACGATAGCGGAGGAGCTTGCTATGCAGCAGGTAACGGCCAGGTTAGTGTTCATTGAAGGACTTTATTAAAGGAATAATAATTAGCTGGTACTTAAGCGAAAAATATGGCGTAATCTCGGACGAATTATGGAGATCGGCAAATTTGGTAGCTGGCTCCATACTACAGTGAAACGTATATCCCTTGACTATTTTCGTAAAGATAACAGGTTTGGATTAAAGACTATGGATGATTTGAAGTTTGCATCACAAGTTGAAACGACAGAGGATATTGTTATACGGAACGAGCGGCAAACAATCATGTGGGACGCCATCAACCTTTTAACTGAGAGAGAGAACAGGTCATTGTCTTGTTCTACATGAGCGGCTTAGACACGAGAAAAACTAAAAGAGGAGTTGTTTGAAATGGATATTGATGTAGTTTCTGTGAATAAATTAGGTGAAACATTCCGTGAGCAAGTAGTAAATAAAATTGCACGTATTTGCTTTACGTACATTCCGGTAACAGACGTTAGGCGTTCCGCTGAATGGTACGAAGATATTTTAGGCTTTAAGCTCGACATCGTTTTTGATACGCATGCCATCTTACAGCCGGACCTCCACCTACTTAGGACGGACGGACCCGTTGTTCAAAATATGGTAGACGGTAAACCACTACCAAAAACCGCATATTTTTCGGACGACATTCATGGGTATCACGCCTATTTGAATGAACGCGGGGTTCGTACAGAAGATATTATCGAGGAAGGCGAATGCGGTTGGCACTTTGAGTTGTATGACCCAGATGGAAATCGCATTACGATTTGGCAAGCAAGATATTAAACCATAGCTTAACAATCACCATAACAAGGATGCCGGTATGTAACGGCATCCTCGTTGAGCTGGCAGGTTAGTTGAAACGTAATAAGGTTTTTTAAAGTGGAGGAAAATAATACCTTTTAGGAAATTTTGTTTTCCAAGGGAGAGGTTAACAATGAGCAAATCTCAAAATCTTGTTAATACAATCGTTCAAGTAAGATTGCCTGTCAAGAATATAAACGAATCCGTAGCATGGTATGAGAAGATTTTTGGATTTACCCATTGCTGGAAAACGGAAGAAGAATCTGATTTGAAGCTTGAACCAGGACCCTATTTATTTTTAAAAAGAGTCGAACCACTTTTACCTATTCATATTGTGTCAGAAGGAAAGCCCTATGCTGTCCTTTGTATTAAAACATCAAATATTCATGAATGTTACAGAAGGCTTGTTGAAGCTGGCGAAGAAGTTACTGAAATAATCCATACTTGGAATATCGAACGCTTTCTAGAATTCAATGTGACAGACCCGTCAGGGAATGTTATCAACATAGCCAATTATCCTGATTTAGACAAATTGTAAAACTCATATAATTTTATTCTTTGTTATTGAGCTAACGGGAGTTTAGTTGAATAACTTATCTTTGATATACTTGGTTTGGGAAATTTGGTTTTAAAGTATTTGACTATGAGGGCAAACCAATACAGAATTTTTATCTATAAAAATGGAGGTTCCAATATGATTAGTTTAGGCGAAAATACGATTCTTCTGTATAAAGAATTTACAGAGTGGACGGATACCTTACATGATGTAAACGAAAGCATATGGCTACAACCG
>NZ_JBFUHJ010000564.1:0-3203 GCF_056402455.1 Paenibacillus sp. P4_A7
CCCTATTATAAACATATTCATTCTCTTTAACGAATCTATTAAAACTATCATCCTTTTTACATAATCTATATTTATTAGCATATTGAATTACTTGTTCAATACTTGAATTACTCATCTTTTCAATCTGTAATACGATCTCGTTTATCTCGATTTTATCTTCAATTGATCGAATTTGAAATTCTGTTCTTCTGATAAATTCATTATATAACTTTTCTCTATACAACTGAACAACACCTTGGATCTTAAAGAGATGCTTTATTAACGGGTCTCTTTTAGATCCTGCTCTATTTCCATCATCTACATCTTGTTTTTTATCATCAATTAGCATGTCTTTAGTTAAATAAATTCTTTTCACTTGTGAATATGGTAGATCTTTTAACTCATCGTAAAGAGCATTATGAACGGGATTTTCTGTGATAAGAGCTTTTATTAGTTTCTGCTTATTTGTTAATTTTACAAGGTCTACAACTTGATCAAATGTATACTCCTCTTCTTCAAATTTTATATTTTTTTCCTTTATTTTATTTCTAATCTTATTTTTCAGAACAATTATTGGATCCTTATCATAAATCTCCATTAATTCTGGAAAGCCGGCTTTTGGTGCTATTAGATTATGAGTAAGGTACAATTCTTTAGTTTGTTTAGTATCATCAAAGTTCCAATTATTGAAGTATCCCAACTTCTTTATTTGGTCAAGGTTTAGGTCATTATTTAAAGAGTATAAAAATTTTATATTCCCTTCTTGAATACTCCCCTCACTCATATTTGGTGCATTATGGTCATTAGATGGCTCTTGAACCAACCCATCGTTTCTTAATTTATTGGCAAGTTCAATAACTAGTCGTGGATTTCTGCGATTTTGTTTTTTCCTAACTTCTTGTACTTCCTGAGACTCAATGTATTTTCTTAGATCACCGATGCCTTCATCATAGATGGATTGCATTGAATCCCCAAACAATCCTATTGTGCATTTTTTTTTACTTTTCTTTAGATGTTCTAAGAATATCTCAATAACGTGTGGGTTTGTATCTTGATATTCGTCTATGAAGATAAATCTATACTTATCTTTTAATATATCGCAGAGCAAAGGATAAGTTTTGTACATAAAGTTGGCCAATTCTAGTACTTCATCATGCGATATAATTCCTTCATTAATACGTGTATATTCCTTATACTGAATACCATTATCAAAAGCATTAAAATACCCTGCATCATTATTAATGCCTTCCGGGCTTACAATTTTTGAATGCTCCTCATTAATAAGAGTTAATAAACTCTTCTTTAAATCTTTTTGAAAAGTCTTAATACTTTCCCACAAAAAATCATGAATAGTAGTTACGTATAAGTTAGCATGATCTACTCTTTCTTTTATTTCTTTTACAGCAGCATTTGTATAAGTAATACATGCTACTTTCGACACCGGATTATCCCTAATGGCTTCCCCTATGACCTGCACTAGTGAATATGTTTTACCACTACCAGCACCACCACTTAATAGGAAGTTATTCCCTTTCGCAATAAGTTCAAGAATCTGCGTGACTTCAATTTCTAACTGTTTTTCAACCATATTAATCCTTCCTTTATGTATCCAGGTATTTCCCAATTACAATATTTCTTATTACCTTCCTCTATACTATGTAATAATATCTCCATAGCGAAAGATGGCTTTTTATCTATACATTTTTCAGCCAAAAAATAAGCGTCGTTTTTTTCATCATCAAAATAGTCAATATTTTTCAAACTCTGAAATTTTATTTTATTATCTAATATGAATTGTCTATTCAAATGAAAGAAAGAGTCCTCAAAGCTTCTTGCATGGTATTCTAATTCTTTTGAATTTTTTTCTGCTGTTTGATAAATAACTAATACATTCCCATTCTTACTTTGTACCCATAACTTAGATTGAGTATCCTTTTGAAGCAACTTATTCTCTAAAGACAATCTTTTATAAAACTCTAAATTATTTTGTTCACTTGTTGACTGAATAATCAACTCACTAGCAGCTGCTGCTTCTGTTCTAATATATTGTTGATATTTTGAAGGATTAATAAAATACTTTAAAGATGCATTCGTAGTTGTGTATGCTTCGCTATCTGAAACCTTACATTTTTTATCTGAATTTCTTTTTACTCCATCTTTTACTTCAACTACTTTTTTGGCAGAGTCTATATCTGTAATAATCAATGATCTAACCCCAATAAAAGCAATGAATTTTTCAAAGATATGAGAATACGCTCCTACCTCTATAATAGATATATTTTGAGAAAGTAAAGGATTACCACTGCCTTCTTGATCAATTTTTTTCATCATAGCAGGTAACAATAACCGTTCAGTATCACCCTCAATAAAAATAGCCTTATCAGCGAAGAATAATTCGGATCGATGCAGTGTTAAATATTGCTTTAGAAATTTGTAATTATTAATTTCTCCATCCTTCTCATATTCTTTATGTAAATCCTTTAGGTTTTTGGCAATAACTCTGTTATTATCGGTTTTATAGAAGTATTTAATATCGTCGAATTCACTCTCTGAAGTGATGTGACATGAATGTGTTGAAATAATGGTTTGTAAATTAAATGGCTTACCATCCTCTCCCTTACTAGCATCTCTCAAAATGTCTTTTATATTTTTAATAAATATGTATTGCATTTGTGGATGAGTGTGAGCTTCGGGTTCTTCAATAAAAAGTAAATTGATTTCAGCTGATAGCTCGTTCACTTTATTGTCATTTCTAAAATCACTCAAGAGCAATTCGATTTCAAAAATCATACTTATTAAATTTAAGTAACCCAACCCATTAAAATTTTCAGGCAATGAATGTTCTCCATGATGATCATACATTACAGTTGTATTGTCTTTTAGTAGTTCCTTGTGGTTTAATGTAGACTCTATTTTAATCATTGAGTCTCCTTCATTAATACCGCCAAACCGTCCTACCTTCTCAATTATTTTCCCAAATAATCCACTGTAAATTTTATTTAAACTGGTGTCTGTTTTACTTAGGGCCGATTTAAAATCACGTATTATGTCTGACTCGTTTTCTTTTTCTTCATTTTTCTCGTAATATTTTGAAGATAGATATGATAACGTTCTGTCCGAGTCAATATTTGATACATTCCTTTTAGCATTAATCATTTTAAAATTAATTATTTTATCTAGTGATATTTTTTCTTTTAATAAATCAATATATTCATCATCATTGG
>NZ_JBFUHJ010000565.1:0-3196 GCF_056402455.1 Paenibacillus sp. P4_A7
CAAAAAAATACCTCTCTAGAGCTCTAAACCACAGACCCACTCGATACTAATAAAAACAAAATTGCCTTCCCGCAAAATACGGTATGCGCCTGTATCCGACTGCCCCATCCTATGCTGCTCGGGACCAGTCGACTCTAACGAAAGCAAGGCTACATCTGCTATATTTTCCACATCCGTGCACCAAGGTTCCTTGGATTCCACTTCCCGGTAAGCCTCTCCGACCATGCGATATACGATTGGATCCATCATTCCATCAGGATGCAAGTGATCACCTATGGAACAATGTGTCCCATGCGCCAGAGCCAAAGCCGATTCGAACCGAATGGCATTCGCATGCTTGTATCCGCCAAACTCACCCCAGTTCATATGGAAGCGCCCCGTCATCCCAACAACCTTCTTACCAAGCTGTTGGAAATATCTCGCCGAAATCGGAAAATAATCATAGCCCCATCCGCCGGAAGGCAGCGATTCTACTTCAATATGGCTATTCATCGCTACCATATCCCGGCGCCCGCATCGGATGCCGCTGTTATGAAAAATATCGAGCCCGGGCTTGATATTCCATACCCGCTCGTTGAGCTGACTTGTGTAATTGGCGTATACCCTTTCTGCCAGGTCCATGACATCGTTCCTATTTAATGGATCTTTGCCTTCTTGCAGCAGAGTTGCCCTGCAATTATGACAATAACAAGCTTTCGGAAAAACAATATCCAAAAATAGCCCATCCGCATCGTATTTTGCAACGACTTCCTCCGTTAGTTGTAGAATATATTCCAAATAAGGGGAATGAAAGCAGAAGGTATGAAGACCCGGCTGCATAAATCCTGGATCATAGAGGGTATCGTCATTCTCGTTGCGAGCGAGCCACTCCGGATGCTCCAGAGCCAAATTTTCGCTTAACCCGACATTAATATAAACCGGTGTCTTGACACCAATCTCATGTGCGGCCTCAATGATTTCACCCAATAGATCGAACTTTAATCCGGGGTGTTTATTGAATTTCTGCGTGTCATAATAAGCCCAGCCGTGGAAACATTTCGCAAACACATTAATCGAATCTACGTTGCCTAGCTGAAGCATTTCCTGAAACTGCCGCTTGGAAAATCGCTCCCCAATCTTAACGGATCCATGATTATGGAAATCGAGATGTATTTGTCTGAATCGCATGTTAACCCTCCGCCTATCTATCGATTTTTTATTCTTTTACGCTTCCCATAACGATGCCTGTCATGAAATATTTTTGTAGAAAGGGATACACAGCGAGCACTGGAAGAGCACCCAGAAAAATCTGCGCTGCTTTAACCGTCCTATCCGAAATTTGACGCAGCATTTCCGTGTTCAAGTCTGTTAATCCTGAGAAGTTTTTCTGAATCACAATGGTCTGCAAATAACTTTGTAACGGATAATGATCCGGCGAGTTCATATAAATCAGTCCATCGAACCAACTGTTCCAATGGCCAACAGTCGACAAAAGCAGAATGGTAGCAATTGCCGGGATAGAGAGAGGGAGAAAAATTCGGAACAGCGTAACGAAATGGCCTGCACCATCTATGAATGCCGCTTCTTCCAATTCCTTGGGCAATCCTCTAAAAAAGTTGAGCAGTAAGATCGCACTGAATACAGGTACAGCTCCCGGGAGGACAAGCGCCCAAATCGAATCAAGCAAGCCAGCCGTCCTGATGACCATATAAGTTGGAATGAGACCTCCGCCGAATAGCATCGTGAACACAAAAAACCAGGCATATATCGTGCGTGATTTGAATTTATGGGACTCCTTGGACAGAGGATAAGCTAACAAGATCGTAAGTACAATGTTGATTGAAACGCCTATAGCAACCCGCTTTAAGGAGATGATAAACGAATTGATAAAAGCGGCTTGTTCCATTACGTACTCATAGGATGTTGTATTGAATCCGATCGGCCACAACCGGACAATTCCCGCAGAAGCGGCAGCATTGGTGCTCATAGACAGCGCGAGGACATGGACCATGGGAAGTACGCAAAGAATAGCGATTAAACAGAGAAATGTATAATTGATGACTTGGAAACCGACTCTCCATCTGGATACCCGCATATCCTTACCCCTCCTTCCTAAAAAATACGGTATTTAGCAAAACGATAGGCCAAATAATAGGCAATGGAAATTAATATAAAGGAAACAATGGAGTTAAACAGACCAATAGCAGTCGCGGGTCCGAATTGTGCACTGATTAATCCCATACGGTATACGAACGTATCAATAATATCTCCGCTCTCATATACTTGCGGATTATAGAGTACGAAAACCTGATCAAAGCCTGCATTTAAAACACTCGCCAAGCTTAGAGTAGCCAGCAATATGATAATTGGCCTCATACCTGGCAACGATACATGCCATGTCTGTCGCCAGCGATTTGCCCCGTCCATTACCGCAGCTTCGTATAATACCGGACTTATGCTGGTCAAGGCAGCAAGGTATAGAATGGTGCTGAAACCAACTTCTTTCCATGCATTGGTGATGACAAGGACATAAGGAAACCAATTATTGTTGCCTAGAAAATAGATAGGCTCAAAACCAAAACTCTTAACAATCTCGTTAACGATTCCGATAGAGGGCGACAATATATCAATCAGCACACCACCCAATATCGTCCAGGATAAGAAATGGGGTAAATAGATTAGCGTCTGAATAGAGCGCTTAACGAATTTGTTTAGAACTTCATTAAGCAGTAAGGCAACCGTGAGTGGGAAGATGAGGCCCGTCACAATTTTCATCAGGGCAATAAAGACCGTGTTTTGCAATACCTTTAACGTATCGGGCAAGCTTATTACATACCTGAAGTTATCCCAGCCAATCCATTCGGAGCCCGAAATCCCTCTAGCAGGAATGAACTTTTGAAAGGCAATGACGATTCCCAACATTGGCCCATAGCAAAATATTAAGACGAGAACTAAACTAGGTAAGATCATCAGATGCAGGGGCCAGTTCACCAGTTTTTTAGACAAAGTCGTTCACCTCCGCTGAGCTTGATAGATGCTCGAAATAAGGGGCGAGATGAGTAAGGAATTCTCCTCCTGCCCCCTTATTCGGATATATCGATTTATTTTTTCGTTTTATACCATTCATTTACTTCAGCCAATATCTCATTGCCTCCAAGCTCCAGCCACTGCTTAGTGAAATTATCGAATTCATCCACGGAAGACTGCCCAAGTATAA